>JACOVL010000124.1 GCA_016177355.1 Betaproteobacteria bacterium
CCTCTCGTGTTCACCAACGGCGTGTTCGACCTCCTGCACCGCGGGCACGTCACCTATCTCGCGCAGGCGCGCGCGCTCGGCGCGAGCCTCATCGTCGCCGTCAACGCCGACGCCTCGGCCAGGACGCTCGGCAAGGGGGATGGCCGGCCGATCAACAAGCTGGAGGACCGCCTCGCGGTCATCGCCGCCCTCGAGGCCGTGAACCTGGTCACCTGGTTCGACGAGGACACGCCGCTGAAGCTCATCCTCGCGCTCAAGCCCGACGTGCTCGCGAAAGGCGGGGACTGGAAGCCGGAAGCGATCGTCGGCGCGAAGGAAGTGCAGGCCTGGGGCGGCGCCGTGCACTCGATACCGTTCCAGCACCAGCGCTCCACCACCGACCTGCTCGCCCGCATCCGCGGCAAGTCCTGATTCAGCTCTTGGAAGGCTGCGCCGGCGGGCACGGCCCGGCCTTGATCTCGCTGCCGGGAAATTCCTGCTGGATCTCGGCGAGCTTCGCCACCGCCGCCGCGCCCGGCTCGCGCACGAAGAACGCGACCTGCTTGAGGAAGTTCTCGCGCCGCTCCGCGACGGCCGAGCGCACGCCGCGCTCCCTGAGCCGGGCCAGGAACGCCTGCGCCGCCTCGTCGGTGCGGAAGATGCCGAGCGAGATCGCGTTGCGCCACTGGCCCGCGTCCTGCACCACGAAGAACTCCGTGACGCCGAGCGCTTTCAATTCGCCCACCTTGCGGTCAACCTCGGCCCGGGTCTTGAGCGGGGGCATATAGACCCACCAGCCGCCGGCGTCGGTGACCGAGCGCTCGATTCTCTCCTGCGGCAGCTCCAGGCGGGCGAGCGCGGCGTCAGCCCGTGTCACATCGGGCCCGGCGAAGACGCCCCATTCCACGCATGCCGAAGGGGCTGCCGAAGCGGTCTTCGCCGGCGGAGGTTTCGGCCGTTCCACCACGGGTCCGGCCGCCGCCTTCACCAGCTTGATCCTCTCGGGGCTGATCTGCAGCTGCGGGATCGAGTCCGCGCCGTTGCCCTCGCGCGTGACGTGCGCGTATGCGAACAGCACCAGGTTCGCCAGCACCAGCAGCAGGAAAACGGCTCTCATGGCTTGATGATGCGTGACTGGTGACTGGTGACTGGTGACTGGTTCATTTGCCCTCTTCCAGAGCTATGCGAACGAGTCCCTCCAGCACCAGATTATCCACGACCTCGACGCCCCCGTTAAGCTGCGGCGCGAGCCGCGCGACCGCCCCACCCGAGAGCACGATGAGCGGGGCGGCCTGCCCGGCTTCGCGCAGGTAGCGCTGCATGCGTTCGACCGCCCCGGCGAGCGCGTTCACCGCGCCGCTCTCGATCGCGTCCGCGGTGCGGGCCGGGAAAAACGAGAACTGTCCGGGCCCGGCCTTGAGTCCCGCGGTGCCGCGCGCAAGCGATTCGCGCATCAGGTCCGCCCCCGGGACGATCATCCCGCCGAGGAAGACCCCGTCGCCGGCGAGCGCATCCACCGTCATCGTGGTGCCGGCGCCCACCACGACGCACGGCCCCCGGTAGAGATGCCAGGCGCCGATCAGCGCGGCCCAGCGATCGGCGCCGAGCTGCCCCGGATCGTCGTACGAGCTGCGAACGCCGCACTGGCTCGCCGCGCCGCGGACAAAACGGATGCGGCGATGGAGCCGGCGCGCCGCTGCCGTGAGCGAGCGCTCCACCTGGTCGCCGGCGACATTGGTTGCGATGACAGCCTGCGGCGCAGGCAAGCGCTCCCACGCCGCGCCGAGGCTGTCCGCTTCTATCGTCGGCACCCAGGACTGGCGCAGCCACGCACCGTCCTCGGCGAGGCCCCACTTGACCCGGCTGTTGCCGGCGTCGATCGCCAGAATCCTCACCCGAACACCCCAAATGCAACCGCAGATGAACGCAGATAAACGCAAATAGTGAAACCCGATTCAGGGAGGCTCCTATTATTCATGTTCAGGGTTTGGCATCTGAATCTTGATTCTATCCGTGTTCATCGGCGTTCATCGGCGGTTTCAATCAGCTTTTTGACCCGGGGCGCACGCTGATCTCGCCGCTGTGGTAGCGCTTCGTTCCCGCGCGCGTCTGGAGCATGAGCGCGCCGTCCTCCGCCACGCCGAGCGCCCGCCCGCGCCGGCGCGCGCCATCCGGGAGCAGCAGCGTGACGGGCCTGCCCTGGGAGGCGTGGCGGCTCTGCCACTCGGCGCGCAGCGGCGCGAAGCCCTCGCGCGCGTATGCCTCCAGCACGCCGTGCATCCCGATCAGCAGTTGCGCGAGCAACGCGTTGCGGTCGGGCGCGTGTCCGCAGACTTCATCGAGATCGGCCGCCGCTTGACCGATGCGCGCGCGCGTCGTGGCCGCCAGGCGCACGTTGAGCCCGACGCCGATCACCGCCACCGTCGGCCCCAGCGCATCGCCCTGTATCTCGATCAGGATACCGGCGAGCTTGCGGCCGCGCCACAGCACGTCGTTTGGCCACTTGAGCGTTATGCCGCGCGCGCCAGCGGCATCCAGCGCCCGGGCGAGCGCGACACTCACCGCGAGCGGCAGGCCCGAAAGCGCCCCCGCTCCGCGCGCAAATCGCCACAGCAGCGAGAAAGTGAGCGCGCCGCCGACGCCGGCGTGCCACGCGCGCCCCAGCCGCCCACGCCCCCCCGATTGCCATTCGGCGGCAAGCACGGTGCCGGCGGGCGCGCCGGCTGTCGCACGTCCGAGCAACAGCGTGTTGGTCGAAACCACGGCCGGGCGAATATCGAGGGTAAAACGCGCGTGATGCCCGCCAAGATGCCGCCCGATCCGAGCGGGATCGAGCAGCGTCAAAGGTTGCGGCAGGCGGTAGCCGCGGCCGTGCACCCGGTAGACGTCGAGCTGCATCGCCTCGAGTTCGCGCACCGCGTTCCACACGCTGGCGCGGGAAACATCGAGGCGCCGCGCCAGCGCCTCGCCGGAATGGAACTCGCCGTCGGCCAGCAGCTTCAGCACGCTCGAGGTCAGCGCTTTCATGGCAGGGCTATAGAATAGCCGAAAAAAAACGCCCCGAACCCGCCGGGGCGCCGCCGTGGGCTGCCGGGCGGGCCGCGCATCGGGCCCGCCTGCGGTGACGAGAGCGCTGTCGCCCTTTACTTGATCTGCACGGCGTTGATATCGCCGTCTTTCCTGCCCAGGCTCAGCTTGAGCGGGAAGCTGACGTGATGGAAACGCGCGGTGACGTTGTCATCGTGTATGGCCAGCCCGATCGGATAGGTCTCGCCGGGCTTGAGCGCGATGTCGTCCTTGTTGCCGGTGTTGAGCCTGCGCGTCCACAGCAGGTTCCAGCCGCCGTTGGCGAAGGTCGCGGCCACCGCGTTGTCAGCCGCGCTTCCCTCCGGCGCTTGCAGGCCCTGCTTCACCATGAGATCGCCGTTCTTCCACTTGTAGTTCGGATCGTAGGGCGCCCGGTTCTTGGTCGTCAGGAGCGGCGCCTTGGGATTGCGGAACTCCGCCTCGGTCAGTCCTGCCCGCCCCTGGTTCCTGGCGGGGTCGAACATGAATATCGGCTGGCCCTTCGCGCCATCCCAGTTGCCGAAGAACGGGTTCTTGCCGCTGTCGAAAGCGCGGTACTCGATCAAGTAGCCGTCATCTGCCGCGCCCACCGGGTTCGAGCGGTAGCCGCGCCATTGCCAGAGCTCGAGGAATACGCCCTTCGCTCTCAGCGCGTCGATCTCTGGCTTGGACTTGATCTTGTCCCAGCCTCCGGTCGGGCCCATCGCCGTGCGGCTCTCGGCAACGTACTTGCGGATATCGTCTTTCTTCATTCCCGCCGCGCCGAGGATCGGGTGCGCCTGCACTTCCGCTTTCTTCGGCTCGTTCGGCATGTAGCGCATGTCGTTATGGCAGGTCGCCCAGCAGCCCTGGCTGTTGAACGCCGGCACGCTTTTGCCGTCGCCCAGCATGATCGTGAAGCGGTCTTCGTACGAGGCCTTCATCTTGCCGGCGGCGACGGCGGCGTTGTTGCGGTTGGTCGCGTAGTTCTCCCATTTGCCGTCCTTGTAGACGACATATTCATGGAACGCACCGGCCTCCTTCGCTGGCCAGAAGATCTTCATGTACAGGTTCTGGTTGTCGTAGGCCGCCTGCATGGCGACCTTGATCGTGCCGCGCTTGCCGGCGACGGGGTTCGGTTCGAGCCGCTTGCCGGCGGCGATCTTGTCGCCGATGTCCGCTTCCTCGCCTTTGTGACAATTCAGGCAGTTCTCGCCACCGAGCACCGCCTTGGCGGCGCCCTTGCGATGCTCCTTGCCCGTCACGAACTCGAGCGAAGCCTGCCCGGGATAGAACAGGGTGATCTCGCTCTTGGGCGCCACGGACCAGTTCACCCTGGAAGCGTCGGCGGCCCAGCCCGGCGCCGCCAGGATCGCAGCCATGGCTGCAACGGTCGCCACGTTCAGTTTCATTGTGATGCGTTTCATGGTCACGTACCTCTTGATTGAAGGCAGATCACTTTTCCTTGCCGAGCGCGAGTTCGTCCGGCCCGGGCCCGTCGGGCTCCTTGTGCGCGATGCCGGAGTGGCAGTCGATGCAGGTCGTCCCCCGGGCCTTCGCTTTTTCGTGGCTGTTCCTGGCCCTTTGAGACTGCAGTTCCGCCTTCATCGCAACCTCGGTGTGGCAATTGCGGCATTCCAGCGAGTCGGTCTCCTTCATGCGCGTCCACACCCGCTTGGCAAGCTCATAGCGCCGCTTCTCGAACTTCTCCTTGGTGTCGATCACGCCGGTGAGCTTGCCCCATAGCTCGAAGCTCGCCTCCACCTTGCGGATCAGCATGGGGCCCGGCTCGCGCGGCACGTGGCAGTCGGAGCAGATGGCGCGCACGCCGGTGCGGTTCTTGTCGTGAATGGTGTCCTTGTATTCGGCGTAGACGTTTTCGCGCATCTCGTGGCAGCTGATGCAGAACTTCTCCTGGTTGGTCCAGGCGAGGCCCGCGGCCCCGCCCGCCATCAGCACGCCGCCGACGGCGAGCGCCAGCAGCGTCGTGCCGGTGACGAGCGTCGTCCGCGCGCAGGTTTCGCACCGCTCGCGCAACGACTGCCAGGCTTGTTTGATCACCGCGTTTCTCCTGCATCTTGTTTATGGACGCGTCATTGGATGCTATATAAGCCCGGATGGTGGCATCAAGTGTTGATGTAGGTCAACCGATTGCTGCATTGCGGCATTCTAGAATTGCGCCCGCAGGGTCATTGACTGATATATTCCTTTTATTTCAAGCAAATACCATCATTCCCCCGTACGAGTGTAGTGCGCTGTGTTGTTGCACAAAAGTCACTCCTTTTTAGTGCGCCTGGCGCCCGCAAGACGGGCCTGCTCGATCCACCTCGGAATCATGGCCCGGGGGGCGGCGGCGAGCGCTCTCTTGCAGGGGGCGTCACGCCGGAAACGATAAAGCGCTCGGCTAAAATACGGCTTTCCCGGAAAGCCTGATGTCCGATCCTGCCGCCAAGCCGAAAAAAGCAGCCCCGCAGCCAGCATCGGCATCGAACTTCATCCGCGCCGCCATCGAGGCCGATCTCGCGGCCGGGAAGTACGCCGCGCGCACCTGGGGCGGCAAGCCGGGGGCGGCGAAGACCCACGCGGGCGCGGCGAAAGATCCCGCGAGGATCCGCACGCGCTTTCCGCCGGAGCCGAACGGCTACCTCCACATCGGCCACGCGAAATCCATCTGCCTGAACTTCGGGCTCGCGCGCGACTACGGCGGCGCATGCCACCTGCGCTTCGACGACACCAACCCGGAGGCCGAGGAGCAGGAGTACGTGGACTCCATCGTCGCCGCGGTGAAGTGGCTGGGCTTCAGTTGGGAAAATGCGGGGGCTTCGCACCTCTATTACGCGAGCGACTACTTCGATTTCATGTACCACGCGGCGGAATGCCTGATCGAGTCCGGCCACGCCTACGTGGACAGCCTCAGTGCCGGGCAGATGCGCGCGCTGCGCGGGACGCTGACCGGGCCAGGGAGCAACAGCCCGTACCGCAACCGCAGCGCCGACGAGAGCCTGAAGCTGCTGCGCGGGATGCGCGAGGGCAAGTTCAAGGAAGGCGAGCACGTGCTGCGCGCGAAGATAGACATGGCCTCCCCCAACATCAACCTGCGCGACCCGGCGATCTACCGCGTGCGCAAGACCGCGCACCACCGCACCGGCGGCAAGTGGTGCGTCTATCCGATGTACGCCTACGCGCACCCGATCGAGGACGCGCTGGAGAACATCACGCATTCGCTGTGCACGCTCGAATTCGAGGACCAGCGTCCGTTTTACGACTGGCTGCTCGAGCGCCTGGCCGAGGACGGCCTCCTCTCCCGCCCGCTGCCGCAGCAGATCGAGTTCGCACGGCTGAATCTCACGTATGTCGTTCTTTCAAAAAGGAAATTAATTCAACTGGTCGAGCAAGGACAGGTCGAAGGCTGGGACGATCCGCGGCTGCCGACGCTCGCCGGCGCGCGCCGCCGCGGCTACACGCCGGAAGGAATCCGCCGCTTCGCCGAGCGCATCGGCGTGTCGAAAGCGGATTCGTGGATCGACTACTCGGTGCTCGAGGACTGCATGCGCGAGCACTTGAACGAAATCGCGCCGCGCCGCATCGCCGTGCTCGATCCGGTCAAGCTCGTGATCGAGAACTACCCGGAAGGAAAAGAGGAAGAGTGCGAAGCGCCCGACCATCCGCAGAAGCCGGAC
>JACOVL010000003.1 GCA_016177355.1 Betaproteobacteria bacterium
CGACAAGCTGGGCGCGTTCTGCCGCCACACCCACGCCGAGATGGAGGGCGCGGCGGAGGGTCCGCTCGCGGGATTGACGTTCGGCGTAAAGGACATCTACGACATCGCCGGCCACAAGACCGGATTCGGCAGCCCCGACTGGCTGCGCAGCCACGGCGCGGCGGCGCGGACTGCGCCGGTGGTGCGGCGCCTGCTCGACGCCGGCGCCGCCATGGTGGGCAAGACCCATACCGACGAGCTCACCTACAGCCTGAATGGCGAAAACGCGCATTACGGCACGCCGGTCAACGTCAACGCGCCGGGGCGCATCCCCGGCGGCTCTTCGAGCGGCTCGGCGGCGGCGGTGGCGGGAGGCCTCTGCGACTTTGCGCTGGGCAGCGACACCGGCGGATCGGTGCGCGCGCCGGCGAGCTTCTGCGGAATTTTCGGCATGCGGCCCACGCACGGGCGCGTGTCGCTGGAGGGTGCGTGTCCGCTCGCTCCGAGCTTCGATACCTGCGGCTGGTTCACGCGCAGCGCCGAGGCGCTCGAGCGCGTTGGCCGCGTGCTGCTCGGCGAGGAACGGGGCGGCACGCCGCGCCGGCTGCTGCTGGCGCAGGACGCTTTCGCGCTGGCGGGCGATGCCGTTTCCCGAGCGCTCGACCTCGCCGTCGGACGGATCAGCGCGCTGCTTGGAAAACCCGAACCCGTGGCAGTGGCCGCCGACGGCCTGCCGCAGTGGTTTCAGGTGTTCCGCGTGTTGCAGGGGGCCGAAGCGTGGGCGCAGCACGGCGAGTGGGTTACGCGCGTCAAGCCCGAGCTCGGGCCCGGGATCAGGCAGCGCGTCCAATGGGCCGCCGACCTCGACCCGGGCCTGGTCGGCCCGGCCAAAATGCGGCGCGAAGAAATCGCGCGTCACATGGAAGGCTTGCTCGCCGGCGGCGTGGTGCTGGTGCTGCCCACCGTGCCGGGCATCGCACCGGTCAGGAATTCGCCGCCCGCCGAGACCGAGGACTTTCGCTCCCGCGCGCTGAGCCTGCTGTGCATCGCCGGGCTCGCGCGGCTGCCGCAGGCATCGCTCCCGCTCGCGAGCCTTGACGGATGCCCGCTCGGCCTTTCCCTCATCGCCGCGCGCGGCAGCGACGCGATGCTGCTCGGACTCGCGCGCCGCCTCATGATCTGAGCCGCGATGGTCGTATATATCCACGGCTTCAACAGCTCGCCGGCCTCATCCAAGGCGGGCCTGCTCAGGCGGAAGCTGGAATCGCTGGGCCGCGGCAGGGAATTCTCGGCGCCGGCGCTGCCGCACAGCCCGGCCACGGCCGCGGCGCTGCTCGACGACGTGATTGCGAAACATCCGGGCGCGGCGCTGGTGGGAAGCTCGCTCGGCGGTTACTACGCAACCTATCTGGCGGAGAAGCACGGACTCAAGGCGGTGCTGCTCAATCCCGCGGTGCGGCCGTACGAGTTGCTGAAAGATCATCTCGGCATGCAGCAGAATTTCCACACCGGGGAACGCTATGAATTCACTGTGCGGCACGTTGCGGAATTGCGCGCGCTCGAAGTCGATCGCATTACGCCCAGCCATTACCTGCTGCTCGCAGCGACCGGCGACGAGGTGCTCGATTATCGCGCCGCGGTCGAGCGCTACCGCGGCTGCCGCCAGATCGTGGTCCAGGGCGGCGACCATTCGCTCAGCAATTTCGCCGATTATCTTGACGTCGTGCTGGAATTCTGCGGCATGGCGCGGCAAGGAAGGAAATGAACGTTTTTTACGAGGAAGAGGGCGCGCTCAAGGTCGGCGCCGTGCTCGCCGACAACAACACCTCGCTGCAGGTGGAGGCCCCGCACGGCAAGCGCTCCAAGGTGAAGGCCGCATCCGTGCTGCTCCGCTTCGACGGCGGAGGGCTTGCTGACTTCATGGGCGCTGCGCAGAAGCTCGCCGAGGGCATGGACGCGGACTTCCTGTGGCAGTGCTGCGGCGCGGAGGAATTCTCGTACGAGACGCTGGCGCGGGACTATTTCGGCCGCGCGCCGTCCCCGCTCGAATCGGCGGGACTGCTGGTGAGGCTCCACGGCGCGCCGATGTACTTCTACAAGAAGGGCAGGGGCCGCTACAAGGCGGCGCCGGCGGATGCGCTGAAGAGCGCGCTCGCCTCCGTCGAGCGCAAACGCCGCGAGGCGGAGCGGCGAGCAGACTACGTGGCGCAGCTCGCCGAGTCCAGGCTGCCGGCCGAATTCGCGCCGCTCGCGCAACGGCTGCTCTACGCCCCCGACAAGCAGAGTACGGAGTGGAAAGCGCTGGAGGAAGCGTGCGAAAAGTCGAGGCTCACTCCGCCGAAACTCTTCGAGCGCTGCGGCGCGCTGCCTTCATCACACGAATACCATCTCGGCCGTTTCCTGTTCGAGCACTTTCCGCGCGGCACGGGGTTCCCGGAATTACCGGTGCCAGTCATGCCCTCGGACCTGCCGCTCGCCGGCGTGGAAGCGTTCAGCATCGACGACGTCACCACCACCGAGATTGATGACGCGTTCTCGGTCACGCGGCTGCCGGGCGGCAACCTCTCTATCGGCATCCACATCGCCGCTCCTGCGCTCGGCATCGCACCGGGCTCCGCGATCGACGCAGCCGCACGCGAGCGGCTGTCCACGGTCTATTTCCCCGGCTCGAAGATCACCATGCTGCCGGAGGCCGCGATCGAGGCATGCACGCTCGCGGCGGGGCGCGCCTGCCCCGCGCTTTCGCTGTATCTGGAAATCGCGCATGATGCCTCGATCGTGTCGCAGGAGACGCGCGTGGAGCGCGTGCCCGTCGTGGAGAATCTCCGGCATGACGCGCTGGAGGAGGTATTCAACGAGACCGCGCTCGCTAAGGGCGCGGTCGAGCACCGTTTCGGAGAAGCGCTGGCCGCGCTCTGGCGCCTGGCGGGAGGGCTGGAGCGCGCGCGGGGCAGGGCGGAGGCCGAGGCCGCGCCGCGCCCCGAGTACAGCTTCTACGTCGAGGGGGACCGCGTGCGCATCCAGCGCCGCCTGCGCGGCACGCCCGTGGACAAGGTCGTCTCCGAGCTCATGATCCATGTGAACAGCACCTGGGGCGCGCGGCTCGCGCAAAACGGGGCCACCGCGATCTATCGCGTGCAGGGTGCCGGCCAGGTGCGGATGAGCACGGCGCCGGCGGGTCACGATGGCCTGGGCGTGGCGAGCTATGCCTGGGCGAGCTCGCCGCTGCGGCGCTACGTGGATCTCGTCAACCAGCGCCAGCTCGTGGCGCTCGCGCGCGGCGGGCCGCCGCCCTACCGTGCGAACGACGAGGCGTTGCTCGCTGCAATACGCGATTTCGAGGCCGCCCACGAGGCGTACGGCGAATTCCAGCGCCAGATGGAGCGTTACTGGTGCCTGCGCTGGCTCGTCCAGGAAAACGTCAACACGGTTTCAGCCACCGTGATCCGAGAGAGTCTGGCGCGCTTCGACAGCCTGCCGCTGGTCGCGCGCGTGCCCTCGCTGCCGGCGCTCGACCCGGGCGTCCGCGTCGAACTCGCGGTGGCCGGCATGGACCTGCTCGAACTTACCCTGCGCTGCGAATTCCAACGCCCGCTGGCGGTGGATGCTAATTTACTTTAATGTAGCGCTATAAGCCACAGTTATTCAAAGGTTTTCATTGCAAAAACCTCGGGGTCAGGTAGAATGGCCTCCATGGGTTTACTACCCGGCAGGAAAGTGGTGCCGCTCGCGCGGCGTGCCAAGCACGCCCGGCACGCGCCGTGGCGGGCCGCGGCCGCACGGCTCGATGCGCGCGTGGCCGAGCTCGAGCGGCGCATGGCGGCCTTCGACCGCCGCATCGCGGTGCTCGGCAAGCACGCGCGCATGCAGGTCGCGCTCGTCTTTTCGGTGCTGGTTCACTTGGTCGTCATCTTCGGTCTCACCTTCAGGATGCCGGACGCCTCCAGGCTCGCTCCGCTGCCGCCGCTCGAGGTGACGCTGGTCAACACCAAGTCGCCGACCCGCCCCCTGAAGGCCGACGCGCTGGCCCAGGCCAACCTCGACGGAGGAGGCAACACCGACGCCCGCCGCCGCGCCCGCAGCCCGCTGCCGGCGCCGCGCGAGAGCAAGCAAGGAGCCGAACTCACCATGGCGCAGAAGCGCGTCGAGCAGCTCGAAAACGAAGCGAAGCGGCTGATGACGCAGGCGAAATCGAAAACCACCGTCGCCGCCGTACCCGACCAGCCGCAACCCAGGACGGTAACCCAGACCGGCCTCAACGCCGCCGACATCATGAATCGCAGCCTGGCGATCACGCGGCTCGAAGCGCAGATCGCGCGCGAGATGGAGGAGTACCAGCAGCGGCCGCGCCGGCGCTTCATCGGCGCGCGCACCCAGGAGTACCGCTTCGCCCGCTACATCGAGGACTGGCGCGTCAAGATCGAGCGCGTGGGCGAGCTGAATTACCCGCAGGCCGCGCGCGACCAGAGAATCTACGGCAGTCTCGTCGTCACGGTTTCGATCCGGTCCGACGGCTCGCTCGAGCGGGCGGACATCAACCGCTCCTCCGGCCAGAGGCTGCTCGACGAGGCCGCCCTCCGCATCGTCAAGCTCGCCGCGCCATTCGCGCCGTTTCCAGCCGACATCGTCAGGGACACCGATATCCTCGGCATCACCCGGACGTGGATCTTCACCCGTTCGGACCACTTCGTGGCCGAGTAGCGGCGACGGTTCCAGGTTCAAAGTTCAAAGTTTGACGTATCCGGAAACCTTGAACGTTGAACCTTGAACATGACCGATAGGTACGCAGTCATCGGCAACCCGGTCGAGCACAGCCTGTCGCCCGCGATACACGCCGAGTTCGCGCGCGCGACCGGACAGGACCTCGACTACCGCCGCATCCTCGCTCCCCTCGACGGCTTCCGTGCCGCGGCCCTCAAGTTCCGCGACCAGGGCGGCAAGGGGCTCAACGTGACGCTGCCGTTCAAGCATGCAGCGTGGAACCTTGTGGAAGCGCATTCGGGCTTCGCAATGGATGCCGGAGCCGTCAACACGATTGATTTCCGGGAAGGCGGGAGCGTCGGTCACAACACCGACGGAACCGGGCTGGTGCGCGACCTCAAGGAAAACCTGGGCAACCCCCTCCGCGGCAGGCGCGTACTATTGATGGGGTCGGGCGGCGCGACTTACGGCGTGATGGAGCCGTTGCTGCGCGAGCTGCCCGATTTCGTGGTCGTTGCCAACCGCACGCTGGAAAAAGCTGTCGCGCTGGTCGGGCACTTCGAGAAATTCCAGAAATTCGCGGTGCGGGGCATCGCGGCGAGACCGTACTCGGCGCTGGCCGGAACCCGCTTCGACGTCGTGATCAACGCCACCTCGGCGGGGCTGGCCGACGTCATGCCGCCGCTGCCGGACGACATCTTCGCGCCGGACGCGCTCGCCTACGAGATGGTATACGGCCGGCGCACGCTGTTCATGAAATTCGCGCTGGAGCGCGGCGCGAAAACCGCCGACGGGCTCGGCATGCTGGTCGAGCAGGCGGCCGAGTCGTTCTTCATCTGGCGCGGCGTGCGGCCGGAGACGAAGCCGGTGATCGAGATGCTGCGGAAAAAATGAGCGGGCGATGAAATCGCTGCTGCGCTGGGTTTGGCGTACGCTGTTGCTGGCCCTGATCTCTCTCACGCTCGTCCAGTTCTGGTTCATGGTGCACGTCTGGCACTGGGCCGGGCACAACCCGGAATCCACCGCTTTCATGAAGGCGCGCCTGGAAATCCTGCGTGAAGATGATCCCGCCGCCCGGCTCGCGCATCAGTGGGTGCCCTATCACCGCATTTCCGGCCACTTGAAGCGCGCCGTGGTCCTGACCGAAGACGCCAAGTTCATGACCCACCGGGGTTTCGACTGGGAAGAGATCCGGAAGGCGCACGAGACGAACGTCAGGGAAGGCGAGATCGTCCGCGGCGCCTCGACCATCACCCAGCAGCTCGCGAAGAACCTGTTCCTCTCGGGCGAGCGCGCCTGGTGGCGCAAAACGCAGGAGGCGGCGATCGCGGTAATGCTGGAGGCGATCCTGACCAAGCGCCGCATCCTCGAGATCTACCTCAACATCATCGAGTGGGGAGACGGCGTGTTCGGGGCGGAAGCCGCCGCGCGCCACCACTTCGGCGTTGCGGCGGCGGACCTCACGCCCGGGCAGGCGGCGCGGCTCGCCGCGATGGTGCCGAGCCCGCGCAGCTACAGCCCGGGGCGCGAGACGCCGTACCTCGCGCAGCGCGCCGCGACGATCCTCGCGCGCATGAACGCGGCGCAGGTGCCCTGAATGCTGGAAAGCGAGAGAGCAGCGAAAGCTCTCAGTACAGTTCGGAAGGCGTGACAGCAAGCCGGCGCTTTCCGGGCGTCCTCTCGACCGTTACCCGGTCTTCGCGGGGATTCATCGTGTAGGTCAGATAGCAGCGGTCAAGTCGGTCGGCGTCAACAGAGCCTTCCGGCGCATTCCAAAGCCGTTCGACTTCTCTCAACGCGGCCTGGTAATCACGCCTGGTCTTAATCGGTCGAATTTCCATAACTCTTGCCTCAAATCGTCTCGGCGTCGATTCTGTCGTATTCACGATGCGTTCCGACGAAGCGTATGAACATCATGCGCCGCTCCCAAAATGGGAGCAAGCGCAGGCTCGCCGCCCGGGTCAGCGCGTTACTTCTTCAGCAGGTAGAGGTCGGTGATCGAGCCTTCGGCGATCTCGGCGGCGAAGAAGAAGGTTTCGGAAAGCGTGGGGTGCGGGTGCACCGTGAGGCCGATGTCGGCGGCATCCGCGCCCATCTCGCAGGCGAGCACGGCTTCGGCGATCAGCTCGCCGGCGTTGACACCGGTCATCGCGGCGCCGAGCAGGCGGCGGGTGGTCTTGTCGAAAAGGAGCTTGGTCATCCCCTCGTCGCGGTCCATGGCGATGGCGCGGCCGCTCGCGGCCCACGGGAACGAAGCTTTCTCGTAAACGGCGCCGCGCGCCTGGAGCTGGGTCTCGGTTTCCCCCATCCACGCGACTTCGGGATCGGTGTAAGCGACCGACGGGATGGTGCGCGCGTCGAAATAGCTCTTCTGCCCGGCGATCACCTCCGCCGCGGTCTTGCCCTCGTGCGTCGCCTTGTGCGCGAGCATCGGCTCGCCGCAGACGTCGCCGA
>JACOVL010000004.1 GCA_016177355.1 Betaproteobacteria bacterium
GATTGTGGTGGCGCGCTTGTAACATCGGGATTTGCCCATCCAGCAGGGGAAGAAATGTACGAGGGCTTCAAGCGGTTCGAAATCCAGACTTCCGATCCCGAAGTGAAGATCGCCGGCCGCGTCGGCGGCAAGGGCCCGCCCGCGCTGCTGCTCCACGGCAACCCGCTGACGCACGTGCATTGGCACCTCGTCGCGCCGCGGCTCGCGCAGGATTTCACGGTGGTCGCGACCGATCTCCGCGGCTACGGCGACAGCGGCAAGCCGCGCGGCAAGCCGGACCACGGCAACTACTCGTTCCGGCGCATGGCGCAGGACCAGGTGGACGTGATGGCGCACCTCGGCTTCAAGCAGTTCTTCGTCGCCGGGCACGACCGCGGCGCGCGCACCGCGCACCGCATGGCGCTCGATCACCCGGACAAGGTGAAGAAGTTCGCAGCCTTCGATATCCTGCCCACGCACCACGTGCTGACGAACATCTCGCTCGGCTGGGCGCTCGGCTCCTTCCACTGGTTCTTCATGGCCCAGCCCTACGACATCCCCGAGAAGCTGATCGAGGGCAAGGAGGACTACTACATCCTCAACAAGCTCACGAAAATGGGCATCGGCAAGGGCGGCTTCTCGCAGGAGACGCTCGCCGAGTACGCGCGCTGCTGCACGCCCGAGAACATCCACGGCGTGTGCGAGGACTACCGGGCGGCGGTCACCCTGGATTTCGAGATGGACCGGGTGGACTTCGAGGCGGGACGCAAGGTCGCATGCCCGGCCGCGATCTACTGGGGCGAGCAGAGCCACACCGAGAAATATTTCGACCCGCGCACGGCGTGGCCGCAGTATTGCTCGAACCTCGCGCGCCTCCGGCCGCTGCCGTGCGGCCACTATCCCGCCGAGCAGGCACCGGACGAGGTCTACGAAGAACTCAACGCCTTCTTCAGGGGATGAGGGCGGCGCCTAGCTGAGCTGCCGCGGTCGCCAGCCTGCCGCATCAGACCGGAGGCAGTTCCTTGAACGGATTGAAGACCTTCAGGCCGGGCCGGCGGAAGTCCTTGTCGTTTCCCGTCGCGATCGTCAGCCCATGACGCCGGGCGGTGGCGGCAATGTAGCCGTCCTCCACGGACATGCGCTGGCCGCGTTTCTCCAGCAGGTGTTCCTGATCGGCCCAGACGTGAGCGACCGATACGTTGAAGCCGAGAATGCGCCCGCCGAGCGCGTCCACCAGCCTCCTCAGCCAGTCCTGCAGATCCCGGCGCTGGCGACCCTCTTTCGACCGGACCCAGTACGCGAGCTGCGCGATGACGATGGCGCTGGTGAAGCACCTGTCCTTTTCCCGATGGAGCCAGGCGATCACGCGGGCGTCGCCGTGCCGTTTCGCCGGCTGGCAGATCACGTCGGTATCGATGAGCCAGCTCAAAACCGGCGGCGCCTCGCGCGCTCTTTTCGGCGACGCGGCAGATCGTCCATGCTGACCGGGCATTCGCTCAGCACGGCGAGCCAGTCGCCGGCGCCCGCGATGCGGCGGAACACGATTTCGTTCTCTTCCGCGTCGAACCGCGCTTCGAAGGCGTCCCCGGGTGCCGCCGGGGCAAGGACTGCCGGCACCGTCAGGCGGCGTTTCGCATCCAGGGTCAGGATCATGGTGGGATTATCCCACCAGGTACGCTGCAGGTCAATCCGACGCGACCCCGACGCCGGTTCGGAGATGGACGGCGATCTCAGCCGAGGCCATACATCTTCTTGCCGGCGACCGGCATGCG
Source organism: Betaproteobacteria bacterium (assembly GCA_016177355.1). Taxonomy (GTDB): domain Bacteria; phylum Pseudomonadota; class Gammaproteobacteria; order Burkholderiales; family SG8-41; genus SG8-41. The sequence goes on from JACOVL010000004.1 coordinate 1,752, forward strand.
GGCCGTGAGGATGTCGCCGGACAGCGCCTCGGTGATGTAGAGCGTCTTCAAGTCGGGGCCGCCGTAGGCGCAGTTGTCGAGATGGTGGTGGTGCTTGCCGTCGGAGTGGACGAGATGGGTCGGCAGCATGTTGGCGTCGAAGCGCCAGACGCCGACGCCGAGGTGGCACACCAGCAGCCCGTTCTCCGCATCCATCTCGATGCCGTCCGGGCCCGCCGCGCCGCCCGAGAGCTGCACGGCAACGCCCGTTTTCGACACGTTGCCGTCGGCCATGATCGGCAGCCGCCAGACCTGCTGCGAGCGGGTGACGCCGACGTAGCAGTGCTTCTCGGTGGTGGAGAGCGTGATGCCGTTCGGGCTCGGCACGTTGGCGGCGAGCCGGTCCAGCGCTCCATTGGCGCGCAGCCGGTAGACGCGCCCGGTCGGGTCCGCGATGCCGGTCTGCCCCTGGTCGGTGAAGTAGAGGTCGCCGTTGGCGGCGAAGTGCAGGTCATTCAGCCCCTTGAAGCCCTCGCTGTAGGCGGTCTCGAGGATCGTTTCGAGCCTGCCGGTTTTCGGGTCGAGGGCGAGCAGCCCCTTCTTGTAGTCGCAGATGAAGGCGCGGCCGTCCCTGTGGAACTTCAATCCGTTCGGCCAGCCGTCGTACTGCACGACGAGCTCCCACTCCCGCTTCGGCGAGATGCGGAAGATCCTTCCAAAGGGAATATCTACGCAGTAGAGATTCCCTTCGCGGTCGAAGGACGGGCCTTCCAGGAAGCATTCGACCTCGGCCCCCTGGCGGTTCGCGTCGGACCACTCGGCCCGGCTCTTGTTACGGAATTTCTTCGGTAGGGAAGTGTAGACCTCGGCCTTGATCAGCTCGAGCGGCTTGAACGGATTAAACATGGCAGCAATGCTGTGTCCGGTTTTAACGTTAATTGGCCTTGAGGCCGGCTTCCTTGATCACCTTGGTCCACTTGTCCGTTTCCTTGCGGATGTGGGCGGCGAATTGCTCGGGACTGCTCGGCACGGCGTCAATGCCGCGGTTGAGCAGGGTCTTCTTCACGTCCGGCAGGTTGAGGATCGCCACCGTCTCCTTGTGCAGCCGCTCGATGATGGCGCGCGGTGTTGCGGCCGGCGCCAAGTATCCGTACCAGTTGGTCGCCTCGTAGCCCTTGAGCCCGGTCTCGGCGACGGTCGGGACATCGGGAAGCGCAACCGCGCGCTTCCCGCCGGTCACAGCGAGCGCACGGGCCTTGCCGGCTTCAACCTGCGGCATGGCGGTGGAGATGACGGCGACGAAGATCTCGACGTGGCCCGCGACGAGATCGGTCAACGCCGGGCCGCCGCCCTTGTACGGCACGTGGACGATGTTCACCTTCGCCATGTTCTTGAATAGCTCGGCGGCGAGGTGGCCGGGGCTGCCCTGCCCCGAAGTGGCGTAGTTGAGCGCCCTTGGTTTCGCCCTCGCCAGCGCAATCAGTTCCTTCAGCGTGCGCGCGGGCAACGTGGGATGCACGATAAAGATGTTCTGCAGCGCCACCGCCTGCGAGATCGGCGCGAAGTCCTTCAGGGGATCGTACGGCACCTTGCCGATCGCCGGGCTGATCACGAGCGAGCCGATCGTTGCGAGGTGAATCGTATGGCCGTCGGGCGCGGCCTTCGCCGCGAGGTCGGAGCCGATCACCCCGTTAGCGCCCGGCCGGTTGTCCACGATGAACTGCTGTTTGAAGGCCGCCACATACTTCGGCGCCATCAGGCGCGAGACGAGATCGGTCGCGCCGCCCGGCGGGAAGCCGATGATGATGCGCACCGGCTTCGATGGGTACTCCTGGGCCGGCGCGGGTACGCAAGCCAGGACCGCGAGCGCTGCTGTGGCGCCCGTACCTATCTTCCGAAACGCGCCAGTTGCGAGCAGTGCGCAAGCGGTTTTCATTTTTTCCTCCTCGTGATGGATGCGGGATTATATCCGCACCGGTTCAATTCGGCCGGGCCGTCGCCAGCCTGGCGGCGAGCTTGAGCGCGTATTCGAGTCCGCCCGCATCCGCCTTGCCCTGGCCGACGATATCGAAAGCCGTGCCGTGGGCGGGGGTGGCGAACACCGTCTTCAAGCCCGCGGTGACGGTGACGCCCCGGTTGAAGCCGAGCAGCTTGGTCGCGATCTGGCCCTGGTCGTGGTACATCATCACCACGCCGTCGAATTCACCGCGCTTCGCCCTGAGAAAAATGGTGTCGGACGGGATCGGCCCGCTTACCTCGATGCCTTCCCCGCGCAGCTTGTCCACCGCGGGGCGGATGATGCGGATCTCCTCGTCGCCGAACAGCCCGTTCTCGCCGCCGTGGGGATTCAGCGCCGCGACGCCGATGCGCGGCTTGCGCCCGGCGAGCGCGGCGAGGGTGCGGTCCGCGAGGCGCACGGCGTCGGCGATGCGCTGCGGCGTGATCATGTTGACCGCTTCGCGCAGCGCGACGTGCGAGGTCACGCGGAACGTGCTGATTTCCGGGATCACGTTCATCTCGCCGAAGAATCCGCTATGGCCGGTGAGCTGCGCGAACATCTGGTGCTCGTCGTGGTATTTCCAGCCGCCGGCGTGCAGCGCGCCCTTGTTGAGCGGCGCGAAGCAGATGCCGTCGAGTTGGCCCGCGAGCGCGAGGTCGATCATGAACTTGAGCGTGTCGCCGGTCAGTCGGCCGGACTCGGCGGACGCCTCGCCGCGCCTGAACCGCGAGGGGTCGATGTTGCCGAGGTCCACCAGCGGCAGCATCCCGGCCGGCCAGCGCACGTCGTCGATGCTCTTGTGCGTGCGGTAGCCGAGCTTCACGCCGGCGTCGCGAAGTCCAAGCTCGAGCACTCGCGCGTCCCCGATCACGACCACGCGCGCAACGTCGCCGAGCTTGCCGGCAGCGAGCAGTTTCGCGGAGATTTCCGGGCCGATGCCGGTCGCGTCGCCGAGCATCAGGCCTATCAGAGGGAGATTGTCACGCATATGATTGATTTTAATAATAATCTGTTACCCTGCGCGGCGTGCGCCGAGCGTGAGTAACCGCGTCAGCTCGCGAATGCTCTTCACTTTCTCGAGACGGAACACCAGGGCGATTATTTTTTCGGCGTTCGCTTCCGGCAATTTTCCCCACGCGGCGCACTCGCGGAACTTGCCGGCGAGCTCGTCGTCGCTCATCGGGTTGGCGGGGCTGCCCTTGCCGAAATCGGCGCGGCCGCCGATCTTGCGCCCGCCGGCGAGCTCGATCTCGATGATCGTGGTCATTTTCTCATAACCGGCGGCCTCGGCATCGGGGTGCACGCCGA
>JACOVL010000133.1 GCA_016177355.1 Betaproteobacteria bacterium
GGCGACCATCCGCTCAAGATCGCTTTGCATGCCGACGTGGTGGTCACCGTCACCGTGTCGGTGCTCGGCGAGCAGTAAGAAAATTTTTTAACGCGCTAATTCAACAGCTTTTAACGAAAGCGTGAAAAAGGGCTGGCGACAGCCCTTTTTTTTCTGTAAATTCGATCCTCGTCACGTGCGGCACGGAGCGCGCGCTGACACTCCCCAGCGCACAGACCACGGATCCGGAAGAGAGCGGCGGCACGCATCATGGCCCAGGCCCAGGTTGTCACGTCCATCGCCAAGGACGCCCAGGTTGAAGCCGCGCGGGTACCGCCGCAGTCGCTGGAAGCCGAGCAGTCGGTGCTCGGGGGGCTGCTGCTCGACAACACGGCATGGGACAGGGTCGGCGATGTCCTCACCGGGCAGGACTTCTACCGCGCCGACCACCGCCTGATCTTCCAGCACATCGGCGAGCTGATCGAGCACGGCAAGCCGGCCGACGCGCTGACCGTGGCCGAGAGCCTCGAACGCAGCGGCAAGCTGGCCGAGATCGGCGGCAATGCCTACCTCGGCTCGCTCGCCCTCAATACCCCCAGCGCCGCGAACATCCGCCGCTACGCCGAGATCGTCCGCGAGCGCGCCATCATGCGCAGCCTCGCCGTGGTCGGCACCGAGATCGCCGATTCGGCCTACAGCCCGGCGGGACGGGACGCGAAGGCGCTGGTGGACGAGGCGGAATCCAAGGTGTTCCAGATCGCGGAGGCGGGCGCCCGGTCGCGGCAGGGTTTCGTGAAGATAGATCCCCTGCTTACGGAGACGGTCGAGCGCATCGACATGCTCTACAACCGCGAGAACAAGGGCGACATCATCGGCCTGGCGACGGGCTTCACCGACCTCGACCGCATGACCTCGGGATTGCACGGGGGCGAGCTCGCGATCATCGCGGCGCGTCCCTCGATGGGCAAGACCGCGCTGGTCATGAATATCGTCGAGCACGTCGCGCTCGAGTTGAGGAAGGCGGTGGCGGTGTTCAGCATGGAGATGTCGGGCACCCAGCTCGCGATGCGCATGATCGGCTCGGTCGGAAGATTCGACCAGCACGAGCTGCGCACCGGCACCTTCAAGGACGACGACTGGTCGCGCCTGGTGGATTCGGTCGGGAAGCTCAACGAGGCGCAGATCTACATTGACGACGGGGCGGGGTTGAACGCGCTGGAGCTGCGCTCGCGCGCGCGCCGGCTGCACCGGCAGTGCGGGGGGCTCGCGCTGATCGTGGTGGATTACCTGCAACTGATGTCGGCGAGCACCGGCAGGGAGGAGAACCGCGCCACCGAAATTGCCGAAATCTCCCGCTCGCTGAAGGGGTTATCCAAGGACCTGGGCGTTCCCGTGGTCGCGCTGTCGCAGTTGAACCGCAGCGTGGAATCGCGCCAGGACAAGCGCCCGATGATGTCCGACCTGAGGGAATCCGGGGCGATCGAGCAGGACGCGGACCTGATCCTCTTCATCTACCGCGACGAGGTCTACAACCCCGACACGCAGAAGCGGGGCATCGCCGAGATCATCGTCGCGAAGCAACGCAACGGCCCGACCGGGGTGTTCAGCCTCACCTTCCTCGGCAAGAACATCCGCTTCGAGAACTACGCGGACCCCGGCCGCTTCTGACCACCCCCTCGCGTACGCTCGACCCCTCCTAGTCTAGGAGGGGTGGCCCATTTTTAATTCCCCTCCTTGTTAAGGAGGGGTGGCGTGAAGCGCCGGGGTGGTTAGAGCGCCTCCGCGGCGTAGTCGGCGAGGCGCGAGCGCTCGCCGCGCACGAGCGTGACGTGGCCGCTGTGCGACCAGCCTTTCATGCGGTCCACCACGTAGGTCAGCCCCGAGCTGCCCTCGGTGAGGTACGGCGTGTCGATTTGCGCGATGTTGCCGAGGCACACCACCTTGGTGCCGGGGCCCGCCCGCGTGATGAGGGTCTTCATCTGCTTGGGCGTCAGGTTCTGCGCCTCGTCGAGGATCAGGTACTTGTGGATGAAGGTGCGGCCGCGCATGAAGTTGAGCGACTTCACCTTGATGCGCGAGCGGATCAGGTCGCGGGTGGCGGCGCGGCCCCATTCGCCGGTGTCGTCGTCGGTCTTGTTGAGCACGTCGAGGTTGTCCTCCAGCGCGCCCATCCACGGGTTCATCTTCTCCTCCTCGGTGCCGGGCAGGAAGCCGATGTCCTCGCCCACCGGCACCGTGACCCGGGTCATGATGATCTCGGTGTAGGTCTTGTGCTCCAGCGTCTGCATGAGCCCGGCGGCGAGCGTCAGCAGCGTCTTGCCGGTGCCGGCCTGGCCGAGCAGCGTCACGAAGTCGATCTGCGAGTTCATAAGGGCGTTCAACGCGAAGTTCTGCTCGCGGTTGCGCGCGGTGATGCCCCATACGTTGTGGCGCTGCTGCGCGTAATCGCGCAACGTCGCGAGCACGGCGGTCCTGCCGCCCGCTTCCCTGACCTGGGCGTGGAACGGGCGGTCGGCCTCCAGGTAGACGAACTCGTTCAGCAGCAGCTTCGGGCACAGCGGCCCGCGCACGCGGTAAAAGGTGCAGCCGCCCTGCTGCCACGATTCCATGTCCTTGCCGTGGCGGTCCCAGAAGTCCGCCGGCAGCGCGCGCGCGCCGGTGTAGAGGAGGTCGGTATCCTCCAGCGCCTTGTCGTTGAAGTAGTCTTCCGCCGCCAGCCCCAGCGCATGCGCCTTGATGCGCATGTTGATGTCCTTGGAAACGAGGATCACCGGGCGCTGGGGGTGGAGCTCCTGCAGGTGCATCACCACCGCCAGGATCTGGTTGTCGGACTTGCCGCTCGCGAGCCGCGCCGGCAGCTCGCCGTTGATCGCCTCGGTCTGCAGGTAGAGGCGCCCGGTCGCGCTCTTGTCGCCGTGCGCGGCGAGCTCGATGCCGCCGGCGATGCCGCCCGCGCCGTGGGTGATCATCTCGTCGAGGTAGCGGCTCGCCTGGCGCGCGTTGCGCGAGACCTCCGACATGCCTTTCTTGTTGTTGTCGAGCTCCTCGAGGGTCGCCATCGGGATGTAGAGATCGTGTTCCTCGAAGCGGAACAGGCTCGTCGGGTCGTGCATCAGCACGTTGGTGTCGAGCACGAAAAGCTTGGAGGCGGCGGGAAGGCGGACGACGGCCGCGGGCTTGCGCTGGGTCATTTCAGGGTTTTCACGAATTCGAGCACCTCCTCGACGTGGCCCGGCACCTTGACGCGGCGCCACTCGCGGCGCACCACGCCCCCGGCGTCCACCGCGAAGGTGCTGCGCTCGATGCCGCGCACCTTTCTGCCGTACATGTTTTTCATCTTGATGACATCGAACGCCTTGCAGGCGACCTCGTCGGCGTCGGACAGCAGCTCGAACGGGAAGCTCATCCTGGCCTTGAAGCCCTCGTGCGACTTCAGGCTGTCGCGCGATACGCCGTAAACGGCGCAGCCGAGCCTCTGGAACTGCGGGTGGAAGTCGCGGAACTGCTGGCCTTCCGTGGTGCAGCCCGGCGTGTTGTCCTTGGGATAGAAATAGAGAACGAGGGGCTTGCCCCTGGCGGCGGCGAGGCGAAAGGTCTTGCCGCCGGTGGCGGGCAGCTCGAAGTCGGGCGCTGGCTGGTCTAGCATTCTGCGGGGGGCGTTTCCTCGGCGGGTGGAAGACCCGGTAATAGTGAACGAAATGGGCCTGGCGTGCAAGCGATGGCGGTTCTCCAAACCGCTGATTTATGCAAGAAATTCATTACCTTGCATGCAGAACGTGCCGCTGGTTCCGGGGTTCAGGACGACCCCATGGCGCGGCAGGTGGGCGAGATCCAGCTCCGCCGCGTAGTCGCGCAGCGAGATGAGGTCGTAGCCCTGCGCGCGCCAGCCGGCGAGGAGCTCACCCAGCACCGGCGCGTAGCGGCCGCCCTCGATCTCGGCGCGCAAGGTATAGACGTGGCCGGTGGCCGGGGGGTGGCGGCTCAATTCGAGCAGGCGCCGCGAGACGGCGTCGGGCGCCATGCCGTCCCTGGCGAGCAACTCGTCGAGCGTGGGGAGCGTCGTCGGCAGCTGCGGGCAGGCGATGATCTCGCCGTTCAGTATCGGCACGAACGGACAGTGGCCCCGCGTGTCGGAACAATGCCTGAACCCGAGCCGCTGGGTCTGGCGCCAGGCATGGCGGTTCATCCGCCAGCCGGCGGCGCCGTGCGTGAGCGCGGGCTTGCCGAAGATCTCCTCGTAGCGCTCGCGGGCCCGCTGCATGGCCGACACGGTCCAGGCCTCACTGGCGCCGGCGGCGTCCAGCATCCAGCCGGCGCGGTCGTCGGCGTGGATGCCGGCTTCAAAGCCCTCGTCGCGCGCGGCACGCATCACGCCGGCGCAGCGCGCGCCGATGTCCAATGCCGGCAGCAACGTCCCGGACAGGAGCGTGGCGGGCCCGTAGCATCGCAGCCTGGGCACCCGCGGCAGCGCGCCGATGGCGCGGCCGGTGCGATCGGGTCCGAGGCTGTAGAGGAAGGTGGCGCCGGCGCGGTGCTGCTTCAGCAGCGCCATCAGCCGCGGGACGCCGTCGCGCGTGCCGCGGTAGGTGCAGACCTCGATGCGCAGCGCGAGCTTCATGATGCCTTGTCGCCCGCGAGGCAGCGTTGCGCCAGCGCCTGGAACGCCGCATCGCCCGTGTCGCTCAACTCGAGATGGCGCGCGCGGCCGAGCGCCGGGTAATGCCTGGCGATCGAGCGGGTGTACGCCGGGTCGTAATGCCTTGCCAGCAGGTCCACGATCAGCCGGTCCCAGCGCTGCGCCAGCGCCAGTTCCTTCCACTTCCCGATGACCGCGTGACCGTGGAGCGGCGCGAGGCATTCCAGCCTTCCGATCAACGATTCCGCATGATCGAGGTAGTGCGCGTATTCGTGCTTGAGCAACTGCAGCCGCACCGCCACCGGTGCTTCCAGCACGACGCAATCGCCGCCCCGCATCGCTTCGATCAATGCCTCGGGCACGCGCAGCGCGCCGATCTTCCTGCTCTCCGCCTCGAGGTAGACCGGCTGCGCCCGCCTGAACCCGGCGAGCGCCTTCCAGACCAGGCTCTCGAACATCTTCTGCGTCGGCTGCGGCGCCTCGGGCAGCCCGCCGAGCACGGAACCGCGATGCGCGGCGAGCGCCTCCAGGTCGAGCACCTGCCCGCCGGCGTCCCGCAGCGCGCGCAACAGGCGGCTTTTCCCGGTCCCGGTCAGCCCGCAGACCACCTGCAGCCGCAGCCTGCGCGGCAGACGCTCGAGGCCGGCGACCACGGCCCGGCGGTAGGCGCGGTAGCCGCCATCCAGGCGGCCGGCGCGCCAGCCGACCTGGTGCAGCACGTGCGCGAAGGCGTCGCTACGGCTGCCGCCGCGCCAGCAGTAGACGAGCGGACGCCACTCGCGCGGGCGGTCGAGGAAGCGCTCCCGCAGGTGGCGCGAGATATTGGCGGCTACCAGCGCCGCGCCGATCTTCTTTGCCTCGAACGAAGATTGCTGCTTGTAAAGGGTGCCGACGCGCGCGCGCTCGCCGTCGTCCAGCACCGGACAGTTGATGGCGCCGGGCACGTGATCTTCCGCGAATTCGCCCTCGGAGCGGACGTCGATGACCTCGTCAAACTGGGACAGTTGTGCTACGGTAACCAGCGCTGGTCCGCGCGCGTGTGTTGCCTTCGCTTCACGCTCTTTCGGCATGTCCGGTCGTTCAGATGGCGCGTATTGGCGTACAGTTTACGGGAAAACATGAACCAGCCTTCCGAAACTTCCACCATCCGGCTCACGCAGCTCGCGCACGGCGGCGGCTGAGGCTGCAAGCTCACGCCAGCGTTGCTGAGCGAGGTGCTTGCGGGCTCGCCGGTCGGCGGGATCTATCCGGACCTGCTGGTGGGCCGTGAATCGAGCGATGACGCCGCGGTCTACCGCTTGAATGACCGCCAGGCGCTGGTCGCGACGACCGATTTTTTCACGCCCATCGTGGACGATCCGTACGATTTCGGCCGCATCGCCGCGGCGAACGCCCTGTCCGACGTCTACGCGATGGGGGCGAAACCCTTTCTCGCCCTGGCGCTGCTCGGCGTGCCGCTCGGCAAGCTCCCGACCGAGGCGGTGCAGCGGATCGTCGCCGGCGGGCACGACGTCTGCAAGCAGGCGGGCGTGCCGATCGGCGGCGGGCATTCGATCGACTCACCGGAGCCGATGTACGGCCTGGTCGCGCTCGGGCTGATCGATCCGGCGCAGGTGAAGCGCAACGACCGGGCGCAAGCGGGCGACGTGCTGATACTCGGCAAGGCGCTCGGCATCGGCATCATGAGCGCGGCGCTCAAGAAGGGGGAACTGAAGCCCAAGGCCTACGCCCAGATGCTGGAATCGGCAACGCAGCTCAACTTGCCCGGCGTCAGGCTCTCGGAGATGGCGGGCGTGCACGCCCTGACCGACGTCACCGGCTTCGGGCTGCTGGGGCACCTGCTGGAGATATGCCGCGGCTCGAAGCTCGCGGCGCAACTGGATTTCGGGCGCTTGCCCATCCTGTCGGCGGCGCAGCATCTCGCCGCGGCCGGATACGTCACGGGAGCATCCGGGCGCAACTGGACGAGCTACGGGGGCGCGGTCGAGCTGCCCGCGGGCTGGCCGGACTGGCGCAGGAACATCCTCGCCGATCCCCAGACCAGCGGCGGCCTGCTGGTGGCCTGCGAACCGGCGAGCGTTCCAGCCGTGCTGGACGTGTTCAAGCAGCAGGGGTTCCAGCACGCAACCGTCATCGGCGCGCTCGATCGCGGCGAACCGGGCGTTGTCGTGCGTTAAACGGGCCGGGCTGCGGGCCCGCCGCGCGTCAGCAGCGCACCTGCTGCTTGCAGAACTGCTGCAGGTCAATGACGGCGGTGCGGCCCGCCACCTGCCGGCGCGTCCGGGTCTCGCCGTAGTCGATGGCGAGCTTGAACTCGTATTTGGCGAAGAAGGCGTTGAACATCTCGCCGCCCAGCGTGCCCGTCGCGTGCAGGCCGTCGGTCCTGGTGTCGTATTCGAGCAGAATGGCCGACAGCGGCTGCGGCGCCGGGCCGCCCAGCACTTTTCCGCCCGCGGCCGGGTCGTACTCGCTGTGCTCGGAACAGCAATGGATGGTGTTGGGCCGCATCACGGCGGAGGCGGTCGATTTTTCGCGATAGGCTATGAAGCTGATCTGCGGCGTGGGGTAGCTCATGCGGTGCGTGCAGATCGCCGAATAGCCGACGATCGCGTTCCTGGGGCCGACCCCGCCCGTCCACTGGTAGTCGGAGCCGTCCTCGGTCCTGAGCCTCACGGCGCGCGTGGCCGGCCTGCCGAGATTCAACAGGAAGCAGGGCGTGCTCTCGAACGGATAATGGAAGATGTAGTTGCGCCCGGCGACCAGGCTCGCGGCCTTGAGCGGCTGCCCGCGCCCGTCGGTGAGCTGCACGCGGGAATAGCGGCGCGGGCTCAGTTCCCGGGCGGCGAGCGTCTCGTGCGCGCCGAACGCGCAGGCGGCGGCGCACCACTGCATGAAATGACGTCGCTGCATCGCGGCTATTGTCGAAACAATGCCCGGTGGGTGTCAACCCGCATCACTCATCACCTCTTCAAGAGCGGCCGCAGGCCCTTCCACACCGTGTCGAGCATCAGGGGCTGGGCCGCGGCGGTGGGGTGGATGCCGTCGGCCTGGAAGTATTCCCGCTGCTCGCCGAACCCTTCGAGCAGAAACGGCACCCACCGCAGCTTGCGGTTGCGCGCCACCTCGCCGAATACACGCTGGAACTTATCCGCGTACGGCGTGCCGTAGTTGGGCGGCAGGCGCATGCCGACGAGCAGGACGCGCGCCCCGGCGCGGCGGCAGGCGTCCGCCATCGCCTCCAGGTTGGCCCGCATCGCGTCTAGGTCCGCGCCGCGCAGCCCGTCGTTGGCGCCGAGCGCGAGCACGACGACGGCCGGGCGGTGCGTCCCGAGCGCGGACTCGATGCGGTTCGCGCCGCCGAGCGTGGTCTCGCCGCTGATGCTCGCGTTCGCTATCTTATAATTGAATTTCTCAGATTGCAGGCGCCGGGCGAGCAGGCTCGCCCATCCCTGTTCGCGCGGCAAGCCGTAGCCCGAGGACAAGCTGTCGCCGTAGACCAGTATGGTGGCGGCGGAAGCGGCGCCGGCCGGCAGCGCCAGCGTGAAGACAACCCAGAGACGCAGGATGGCATTGAACGCGGAAACAGAACAGATCATCAGGGTCTCGGGACTCGGCAAGCAGGTTATCACCGGCGACGCCGGATTGACCATACTGAGCGGGGTGAGTTTCGACGTGCGCGCCGGCGAGGCGGTGGCGATCGTCGGCGTGTCGGGCTCGGGCAAGTCCACGCTGCTCGGGCTGCTGGCGGGCCTCGATACGCCGAGCGCCGGCTCGGTGCGGATCGACGGGCACGATCTCTACGCGCTCGACGAGGACGGGCGCGCCGCGCTGCGCGGCCGGATGGCGGGCTTCGTGTTCCAGTCGTTCCAGCTCCTGCCGGCGATGACGGCGCTGGAGAACGTGACGCTGCCGCTGGAGCTCGCCGGGGCCGGCAACGCGGACGCGGCGGCGCAGGCGATGCTCGCGCGGGTGGGGCTGGCCGGGCGCATCCATCATTACCCGAAGCAGCTCTCCGGCGGCGAGCAGCAGCGCGTGGCGATCGCGCGCGCGTTCGTGACCCGCCCCAGGCTGCTGTTCGCCGACGAGCCCACCGGTAATCTCGACGCCGCGACCGGCGAGCAGGTGATTTCGCTCCTTTTCGAGTTGAACCGCGAGCACGGGGCCACGCTGGTGCTGGTGACGCACGACGAGGCGCTCACGCGCCGCTGCGACCGCGTGCTGCGTCTCGCCGCGGGCCGGCTGCAAACCGACGACATCTAACCGCCGATAAACGCCGGCAAGAAACAGCACGAACTTCCAAGTTATTCTTTTTGTGTCTTTAATCTGCGTCTATCGGCGTTCATCGGCGGTTTCATGGCTGTGACTATTATGAATTTTGCGCGCGAAATTCGTCTGGCGCTCAAGCTGCTCGTGCGCGATTACCGCGCCGGCGAGCTGACGCTGATCGCGGCCGCCATCGTGATCGCGGTCGCCGCCGTCACTACGGTCGGCTTTTTCACCGACCGCGTGCAGCAGGCGCTCAACCAGGAGGCGAACCGGCTGCTCGGCGCCGACCTGGTGATCGGCGATACCCGCCCGCTCGCCCCGGAACTGAAGGGCGAGGCGCAGCGGCGCGGGCTGTCGGCGACCGAGGTCACGCGCTTTCCCAGCATGGTGGTGCATGGCGAGAGCAACCTGCTGTCCGACGTCGAGGTGGTGGCGCCGGGGTTCCCGCTGCGCGGCGAGCTGCGCATTGCCGAGCGCCTGTTCGGGCCCGATCGCCGCGCCGATGCCGTCCCCGAGCCGGGGACGGTGTGGGTGGACGAGAGGCTGTACACGGGACTCGAGCTCGGCCACGGTGGCCGCGTAGGGGTGGGCAACGGCGTATTCCGGGTCGCCGCCATATTGACCCACGAACCGGGCGTCGCGGTCGGGTTTCTCAGCGGGGCGCCGCGCCTGATGTTGAACGCCGCCGATCTCGACGCAACCGGCCTGGTGCAGCCGGGAAGCCGCGTGCGTTACCGATTGCAGCTCGCGGGCGGCGCGGAAGCCGTGGACGCGTACCGCGCATGGGCGGAGCTGCGGCTCAACCCCGGCCAGCGCATCGAGGGCATACGGGACGCGCGCCCCGAGATCCGCTCGGCGCTCGAGCGCGCCGAGCGGTTCGTGAACCTGGCCGCGCTCACCAGCGTGCTGATGGCCGCGGTCGCCATCGCGCTCGCTGCCCGGCGCTACTTGCAGCGCCATCTGGACGGCTGCGCGATGATGCGCTGCCTGGGGGCGAGCCAGGCGCTGATCGCACGGCTGCATCTCGCGCATTTCGCGATGCTCGGCCTCATTGCCGCCGGCCTCGGCATGCTGGCAGGCGCGGCGGCGCAGACGGTACTGGCGGCATGGCTCGGGCAGGTGGTGGTGGCGGTGACGCTACCGCCGCCGGGCGCGGCCCCGGCGCTGCGCGGAGTGGCGGTGGGGCTGCTGCTGTTGCTCGGCTTCGCGCTGCCGCCGCTCTTGAGCCTCGCCCGGGTGCCGACGCTGCGGGTACTGCGGCGCGAGATGGGCATCCCCGGGGCCGGAGGCATGCTGGGCTATGCGCTGGGCGCGGCGGTCATCGGCGCGATGATACTTTGGGGCGCCCGGGAGATCAGCCTGGGCCTGACGGTCCTCGGCTGGTTTGCCGCCGCCGTCGCCGGCGCCTGCGCTCTGGCGTGGGCCGTGCTGCGCGGGCTGGCGGCGTTGCGGTCGCGGGGCGTCTCGTGGCGCTTCGGCGTGGCGAGCCTGCGGCGCAGGCAGCTCGGCACCATCCTGCAGGTGGCCGCGCTCGGGCTGGGCATCATGGCGCTGCTCACGCTCACCGTGATCCGCACCGGCGTGCTGCGTGCCTGGCAGGAAAGCCTGCCGCCGGGCGCGCCCAACCGCTTCATCATCAACATCCAGCCCGGCCAGGTCGAGCCGGTCAAGCATTTCTTCGTGGCGAACGGGATGGTTGCCCCCGAGCTTCATCCCATGGTCCGCGGGCGCCTGGTGAGGATCGGCGAGCGCGGGGTAGTCGCCGACGATTACCCCGACGAACGCGCGAAGCGGCTCATTGCCCGCGAGTTCAACCTGTCGTGGGCGGCGCGCCTGAAAGCGGACAACCGCGTCGTCGCGGGGCAATGGTGGGGCGATACGGTTTCCCGCCGCGATCAGTTCTCGGTGGAGCGGGGCCTGGCGGACACCCTCGGCATCCGCGTGGGCGACGCGCTCACGTTCGATGTGGCCGGCGCCGCGCTGGCCGCGACCGTGACCAGCCTGCGCGGCGTGGACTGGGACAGCTTCAATGTGAACTTCTTCGTGGTGGCGCCGCCGGGCCTGCTCGAGGCTTATCCCGCGACCTACGTGACGAGCTTTCACCTGCCGCGGGGACAGGTCGCCTTCCTCAACGCGCTCGTGAGAGATTTCCGCAACATCGTGCTGATCGACGTGGCGCAGATGCTCGCGCAGGTGCAGCGGATGCTGGAGCAGGCCGCGCGCGCGGTGCAGTTCGTGTTCCTGTTCACTCTCCTCGCGGGGCTCGTCGTGCTCTACGCCGCGATCGCCAGCACCCAGGACGAGCGGCTCTACCAGGCGACCATCATGCGCACCCTGGGGGCGAGCCGGGCCCAGATCAACCGCGCGCACCTCGCGGAATTCGCCGCGATCGGCGCCATGGCCGGGTTCGTGGCGGCGGCCGGGGCGACGGGCCTGGGCTGGTTTCTGTCCAGCCGTTTCCTTCACCTCGACTACGCGCCGGACCCGGCGGTGTGGCTGATCGGCATCGCCGGCGGCGCGCTGGGGATCGCCGCCGCCGGCTATCTCGGCACGCGCCGGGTGCTCACGACGCCGCCGCTCGGCGTGCTGCGCCGGATCGGGTGAGCGGCTCTCGCGGCTGATATAATTCGCAGGCGATGCCCGAGATCCTGTTCGCAAGTCTGGCGCTCGCCGTCCTCGCCGTTCTGGTCGTGCTGTTCGTGAGGCTGGCGGCACAGGTGACCGCGCTGCGGGCGTCGCAGGAGACGCTCGCCCGGGGTCTCGAGGAGAAGCACCGGGCGATGCTGACCGATCTCCACGGTGGACTCACGCAGCAGGGCGACCGGCTCGGCGGCCATCTCGTCGAGTTGAGGGAAGCGCTGGCCGCGAAGCTCGACCAGCGGCTCGATCAGATCGCCGGCAAGGTGAACGAGCGGCTCGACGAGGGCTTCAAGAAGACCAACGAGACCTTCGTCAACGTGATGCAGCGGCTCGCCACCATCGACGAGGCGCAGAAGAAGATCGAGACCCTCACCGGCAGCGTGGTGAGCTTGCAGGAGCTGCTGGGCAACAAGCAGTCCCGCGGCGCTTTCGGCGAGGTGCAGCTCGAAGCGCTGGTGCGAAACGTGCTGCCGCCGGCGGCGTTCGAGATGCAGTACACGCTGTCGAACGGCGCCCGGGTGGACTGCGTGCTGAAGCTGCCCGACCCGACCGGCCTGGTCTGCGTGGATTCCAAGTTCCCGCTCGAGAATTACCACCGGATGCTCGCCCCCGGGGTGAACGACGTGGACCGCGCGGCCGCGCAGCGCCAGTTTCGCGCCGACGTGAGGAAACACGTGGACGACATCGCGAGGAAATACATCCTGCCGAACGAGACTTCGGACGGCGCGGTG
Source organism: Betaproteobacteria bacterium (assembly GCA_016177355.1). Classification (GTDB taxonomy): domain Bacteria; phylum Pseudomonadota; class Gammaproteobacteria; order Burkholderiales; family SG8-41; genus SG8-41. The sequence goes on from JACOVL010000133.1 coordinate 12,253, forward strand.
ATGTTCGTGCCGGCGGAGGCGGTGTTCGCGGAGATCCACGCCTACCATTCCGAGGTGGTGGATCACGCCAACTCGCGGCGCGTGTGGATCGTGTCGCCGACAACGCTGATGGCGGTGCTCAACACCGCGCGCGCGGTGCTGAAGGACGTCGAGACGCGCAAGCAGATCCACGTCATCAAGGAGGCGCTGGCGCGCCTGGCGGTGGAGTTCGGGCGCTTCGACGAGCGGTTGAAGGAGCTTGCCCGCCACATCCGGCAGGCGAACGAGGACGTGGAGAGGATCCAGGTCACGGGCGGCAAGATCGCGCAGCAGTTCCAGCGCATCGAATCCGCCGAAATCGAGCCGCCGGAGACGGCGCAGTTGAGGGTGGTCGAGCTGCGTGAAGACAACAAGGGGAAAAAGTGAATGCGGTGGCTCAGGAACTGGCGCCGCGCAAGGATCCTCAAGAGGTCCGCTGTCGATGAGGCGTTGTGGCAGGCGGTGGCCGGCCGCCATCCTTTCGTGCGCGCGCTGTCCGGGGAGGACCGTAACCGGCTGCGCGACTGGGCGATCCTGTTCCTGCATGAGAAATCCATCACGGGCGCGGGCGGGCTCGCGGTGCGTGACGAAATGCGTATCAGCATCGCCGCCCAGGCCTGTATGCTGATCTTGAACCTCGACCTCGACTATTACCGCGGCTGGGCCGAGGTGATCGTGTACCCGGGCGAGTTCGTCGCGGAGTACGATTTCATGGACAAGGACGGTGTCGTGCACCATGTCGAGGAGCCGATCACGGGCGAATCGTGGCTCGAAGGGCCGGTGATCCTGTCGTGGGAGGACGCCGGCAGCGGCGGGGACGGCAGCGGCTACAACGTCGTGATCCACGAGTTCGCGCACAAGCTCGACATGCTGAAC
>JACOVL010000128.1 GCA_016177355.1 Betaproteobacteria bacterium
GCCCAATATCGCGTACAACGCGGTGACCCCGCTCGCGATGTCGTTCATCGCGATGCCGACCTTCGCCGGCCGGCCGCCGGCTTCGCCGGTCATCATCATGATGCCCGACATGCCCTGCGCGACGATGTCGAAGCCGCCTTTTTTTCCGTAAGGGCCGGTCTGCCCGAAGCCGGACATCGAGGCGTAGATGACGCCCGGGTTGTATTGGCTGACGGCCGCGTAGTCGATGCCGAGCTTGCGCGTGACGCCGGGGCGGAAGTTCTCGGTGATGATGTCGGCCCGGGCGGCGAGCTTGAGGAAGATTTCCTTTCCGCGCGCGTCCTTCATGTCGAGCGCGAGACTTTTCTTGTTGCGGTTGAGCACCGCGAAGCAGTAGCTCTCGCCGTTCACCTTGGGCTCGAAGCGGCGCGAGCCGTCGCCTTCCGGGAAGCTCTCGACCTTGAGGACCTCCGCGCCCATGTCCCCCAGCACCATGGTGCAGTACGGGCCCGCCATCACATTGCTCAAGTCCAGCACTTTCACGCCCTCGAGCGGCAACGGCATGCGGTCTCCTCCTGGAAGCGGGTGCGCCGGAAGAAATCCGGCTCGACATCACTCTGTCTATGTGGTGGAATTGTAACAATTATAAGAGGAGGGAACCATGAAACCGCGCTTCAGCTCAGCAGTGGTGTTATTCCTCGCAGCGATGCTCCCGCCGGCCGCATACGCGCAGGCGTACCCGGCCAGGGCGGTGCGGGTGATCGTCGTGTTTCCCCCGGGCGGCTCCAACGACGTTGTCGCGCGCATCGTGTTCCAGAAAATGGGTGAGTTGATGGGTCAGCAGTTCGTGATAGACAACCGCGGCGGGGCCGCGGGCACCATAGGCGCCGCCGTGGTCGCGCAGAGCCCGGCGGATGGCTACACCCTCATGGTACAATCCACGACCCACGTCGCCAACGCGCACATGTACAAGAAGCTGCCGTACGACACGCTCGGCGATTTCATCGGCATAACGCCGCTCGCCAGGCAGGTGGGCATGCTGGCCGTGCACCCGTCGTTGCCGGTGAAGACGGTGAAGGACCTGATCGCGCTCGCCAAGAAGCGCCCCGGCGAAATCGTCTACGGGTCGGCCGGCTACGGCAGTTACGTCCATCTGACGTGGGAGCTCCTGAAATCCATGACGGGAGCGAACCTGATTCACGTGCCGTTCAAGGGCGGCGGTCCCTCCACCACGGCGCTCATTTCGGGGGAGACCCAGGTCACGATCGCGACGATCGGCTCGCTCTTCACGCACTTGAAATCGAATCGGGTGCGGCCGATCGCGGTGACTTCGGACAAGCGGACGGCGCAGTTCCCCAACGTGCCGACGATCGCGGAGACGGTCCCCGGCTATGAATTCACCGCGTGGGTCGGGAGTTTCGTGCCGAAAGGGACGCCTCGGCCGATCGTCGACAAGCTCAACGCCGAGCTCAAGAAGGCGGTGAACGATTCCGACGTCGCCTCGAAGTTGACTGCCCAGACGCTCGATCCCATGCACATGACGCCCGAGGAGTTCGCCGCGCGCCTCAAGTCGGACTACGACAAGTACGGCAAGCTGATCAAGGCCATCGGAGCGAAGGTCGAATAGCGGCTTCAGCCGAGCGTCGCGCGGACGCCCTCGACCATCTCGTTGAGCGATCCGAAGACCCGGACGCCCGCGGCTTCGAGCGCGGCGCGCTTGGCGGCGAACGTGCCGTGGCTGCCGTGGACCAGCGCCCCGGCGTGGCCCATGGTGATGCCTTCGGGCGCGGTGCGGCCGGCGATCAGCGCGAACACCGGCTTCGCAAAGCGCTGCGCGGCGAGCGCGGCGGCGAATTCCTCCTCGTCGGTCCCGCCGATCTCGCCGATGATCAGCAGCGCCTCCGTCTCCGGGTCCGCGGCGTAGAAGGGCACGAGGTCGGCGTAGCGCGTGCCTTTGACCGGGTCGCCGCCGACGCCGATCCATACCGAAGTACCGACGCCGCGCTGCGCGAGGCGGTAGCCCGCTTCGTAGGACAGCGTGCCCGACTTCGACATCAGCCCGAGCGGCCCAGGCTTGAGCGCATCGTCGGGCAGGAAGCCGAGCTTCACTTCTCCCGCCACCGCCATGCCCGGCGTGGACGCGCCGATCCACGCCGCGCCCGCGTCGCGCGCGAGCCGCCACGCCTTCAACGCGTCGTGCGCCGGCATGCCTTCGGCCGGCGTGACGAGAGTGCGGATGCCCGCGGCCACGGCGTCCTGCATCGCCGCGAGCAGTTGCAGCGCGCCCACCAGCAGCACGCTCGCCCGCGCGCCGGTCGCGGCGACTGCGGCCTTGCAGTCAGGAAATACAGGTAATCCATTGATATTATTATGTTTATCTGCAAGCGCAACGCCGCCGACGATGCGCGTGCCATAGTGCCGCATCAGCCGGCTGTGCAAGCGGCCGGCGCGGCCGGTGATGCCCTGGACGATGACCGGCGTCGAACGGTCTATACGCGGGTTGATCATCGCTGCAAATGTCCGCGCACGGCGGCAAGCGCTGCATCGAGATCCGTATGCAGGCCGATGCCGGCTGCCGCAAGCACCTCGCGGGCAACGGGCAGGCCGTTGCCGACCAGTCGCGCTACCACGGGTGTCCTGAACCGCGCCGCACCCAGCGCGGCGACCAGCAGGCGCGAGAATTCGCCGAGGTCGGTGATGCCGGCGAAGATGTTGACCAGCAACACCTTCACGCCCGATCCCCGGCCGATCCAGTCGAGCGCCTGCGCCAGGCGCTTCGTTTTCCCGCGCAGCCCGCCGGTGCGGATGTCGAGGAAATTGTACGGCTTCAATCCCGCCGCGCGCAGCTCGTCGATCAGCATCATCGAGAGCCCGGCGCCGGTCGTGAGCAGCCCGATCTCGCCGGCGGGGTCCGCCACGACGTAGTCGAAGCCGTGCTCGAGCTTGAGCGCGGCCTCGGGATAAGCGGCAGCGCGCGATTCCAGCAACTTTCTCAGCTCGGGTTGCCGCGGGAGCGCGCTGTCGTCGGTGACGAACTTCGCGTCGCCCGCGATCCAGCCGCCGCCGGGCCTGATGAACAGCGGGTTGATCTCGATCAGCAGCGCCTCGCATTCGAGGAAAACGCGGGCGAGGCGCTCGCCGGCGTCGCGCAGCGCCGGGCTTTCGGGACCGTCGAGCGAATTCGTGAGACGCGCGACGCACGCCGCGAGCGCGGCAGCGTCGGGCGCGGCGACTTCGGTACGGATCGCCGCGCGCGGCAGCGCTTCGACTTCCATGCCGCCCCGCGCCGACAGGATGACGCGCACGCCGCCCGCGGCGGCGTCCAGCATGAGCCCCAGGTAAGCTTCCCCGGCCCCGGCCACCGCCTGCTCGATGCGCACCGCTTCGACGGCGCGCCCGTTCACCGTCGCGCCGAGTATCGCGCCGGTGTGGCCGGTGACGTCCTGCAGCGTTTCCGCCCGCCGGATGAGGCCGGCCTTGCCGCGCCCGCCGGCCGCGATCTGCCCTTTGACGATCCATGGGCCCGGTGGCAGCGCGGGATGGCAGATAGCGTCCCCGCGCCCGATCAGCCGGCCCGCCGGCACGGCGATGCCGTGCTGCGCGAGCAGTTCCTTGGCGTCGTGCTCCAGTAGATACACGCGACTTCAATGCTATCAGGCGCGCAAGAACGGCGTCCATTATCCGGATCGGCCTGACGCTGTCCGCCCGAGCGGATAGAATAAAGGCCTGTATTGCCGGCATTCCGCCGGGTGACGGCACAGTCAGTCCAGGGAGGCGCCATGAGCACGCATGGGATGGAAAGGATAGGCGGCGTTGAGATCTATATCCCGGCCGGCGAGACCGCCACGGAGTCGAAGCGGCTGGCTCCGCGGCTGAAGACGCTGCGCGGCGCGCGCATCGCGCTGCTGGACAACTGCAAGGAATTCGCCGACCAGGTCCTCAAAGGCGTGGCCGAGGTCCTCCAGCGTGACTACGGGGTGGGCGAGGCCAGGTTGTGGCGCAAGGGTTACCCGGGGAAGGGCGCGCCGTTCATCAAGGAGCTGGCCGCGTCCTGCGACGCCGTGATCAACGGCGTCGGCCACTGAGGCTCGTCGGCCCCCTGGACCGCGCGTGACGCGGTCGCTCTCGAAGAACTCGGCGTTCCCACGGTCAACGTCATCAGCACTTCGTTCGCTCCGCTGGCGCGGACGGTCGTGGAAGGCATGGGATATTTCAGCCTGCCCATCGTGGTTGTCCCCCATCCCGTCGGGGGGCCCGACGCCGCCGCGGTCGAGAACAAGGGGCGTGACATCGCCGCGGAGTGTGCCCGAGTGCTGACGATCCCGGTGGCGGAGCTGGAGCGGGAGTTCAGGGACAAGCAATACCCGCTGCCCCAGGCCGTCATGCCGAGATAATGCGGTGGAGCGACACGGATGAGCGAGGAGCAACTCGACGCCATCAACGACTACTTTTACGAGCGCGGCTGGACCGACGGACTGCCGATCGTCCCGCCCACTGGAGAGCGCGTGGCGGCGATGCTCGAGGGCATGCCCCGGCGCGATCCCGATGAGCTGATCGGCGTCATACCGCCGAAAATGGGCCGGGCGACGCTGCGTCAGGTGGCGGTCAACGCCGTAATGGCCGGCTGCAAGCCCGAATACCTGCCGGTCGTCGTCGCGGCGCTGCAAGCGGTCTCCGAGCCGGACTACGGGCTGGACCACCGGCAGACCACCACTCATGCCGGGGCGCCGTTGATCATCGTGAACGGCCCGATTGCAAAATCACTCAGGATCAACTGCGGCACCGGCCTGTTCGGGCCGGGCTGGAGAGCGAACGCGACGATCGGCCGCGCGTTGCGGCTCGTGCTGGTCAATATCGGGGGCGCGGGGCCGGGGGTGGATTGCTCGCAAGCCGGGCATCCCGGCAAGTACACCTTCTGCATCGCGGAGTACGAGGAAGCCAATCCCTGGGAGCCGCTGCACGTCGAGCGCGGCTACCGGCGCGATCAGAGCACGGTGACGGTGGTGAATGCCGAGGCGCCGCACAGCATGACCGAGAACATCCGGACCGATCCCGGCGAGATCGTGAGGACTTTTGCGTCTTCCATGAGCGGGCTCGGCGTGAACAACCTGTATTCCCAGGGGCATCCGGTGCTGGTGCTGGGCATCGAGCACGCCCGCTATCTTGCGGCCGCGGGCTGGAGCAAGCGCGACGTGAAGGTCGCGCTGTTCGAGCGCGCGCGCCAGCCGTGGGGCCTGGTGAAGGACCGCGGCAAGTCCAAGGGCCCGTTCTTTCCGGAGTGGGTGGACCGGAGCGACGATACCGCCATGGTTCCCATCGTCGGCGCCGCGGACGATCTGATCGTGATCGTTGGCGGCGGCGCCGGCGGCAAGTCCATGTTTCTCCCGACGGCCGGCGCCCAGAGCCTGAGCGTCACCCGGCTCATCGTGTAACCGTATGGACAAGAAACAAATTCCCGTCGGGCAGCTCCGTATCGGCATGTACATCGTCGAGCTGGACCGTCCATGGCTCAGTACGCCATTTCTGTTCCAGGGTTTTCCCGTCACCTCCGATGAGCAGATCGAGGCCCTGAGAAAGCTGTGCACGCACGTGTTCATCGACCTCGAGCGCGAGGCGGGATCCGCCGAAAAGAGAGCGCGAGCACCTTCCTCGAACGGGCCGGTCGCGTATTCCGATACGACGTCGTTCGAGCAAGAGCTGGTGGTCGCAAAGGAAATTTACACCGTCTTCGTGAAAACGGTCGATACCTGCTTCAAGTTGCTCCAGTCGACCGGAGAAATAGACGTGGCGCCGCTTGCGGGCGCCGTCAGCAGCATGAGCGAGAGCATCAAGCGCAACCCCAACGCCATGATGCTGCTGATCCGCATCCAGGAGAAAGGCACCTACGAGATCAACCGCGCGGTGGACACCTCGGTTCTGATGATCACGTTCGGACGATTTCTCCAGTATTCGCCCGAGCGGCTGGAACTTCTGGGGCTCGCCGGGCTGCTCCTGGACGTCGGAAAAGTCAAGGTCCCGGACGGCATCCTGCAGAAGCCGGGCCTGCTGACTCCCGAGGAGTACGAGCTTGCGAAGGGGCACGTCATGCACGCAGTCGATCTCCTTCGCAAAACCTCCGGCCTTCCCGCGGGTCTGGAAGAGATCGTTCTGCAGCACCACGAGAGACAGGACGGCAGCGGATACCCCCTGAAGCTGCGGGGGCCGGACATACCCATCGACGGGGCGATGGCCGGACTGGTGGACTGCTTCTCGGCGCTGACCTCGGCCCGCCCGTACGCCGAGCAGCTCTCCCCCTCGAATGCGCTGGATCAGCTGTACAAACTGCGCGGGAAACATTTCCACGAGGCGCTGACCGAGCAGTTCATCCAATGCATCGGGATCTACCCCGTGGGCAGCGCGGTCGAGTTGAACACCGGCGAGATCGGAATCGTGATCACCCAGAACCTGGTGCGCCGCCTGCAGCCGCGCGTCATGGTGGTGCTGGACCGCGACTGGAAGCCGCTGCCCACGCAGATCGTCCTCGATCTCGTCAAGGAGCCCAGAGCCACAACGGACGAGCCGTACCGGATCAAGCGGACCTTGCCGAAAGACAAGCTGCCGATCGATCCGCGAGACTTCTTCATGTAACCGGCGAAGCATCTGACATGGCGATAGGCGGAACACCTGAAGCGCGGCACGAGGATTTCCGGAATCCCGTCGCCGGACGCCTGCAGGAGGTCCTGTTGAACGCCAGGGGCGCGGGCGATCGCGTCGCACTGCTCATGGTGCACACCGCGGCGATAGACCGTGTCGACGCGATGTACGGATTCCATGCCGGCGACGTGCTGTCGGCCAGCGTGGTAAAGCTGCTGCAGTCCAAAGTTCTGCGCAGGCTCGATACCATCGAGGTGATGTCGCGTGACGAATTCGTCTGCGTGTTGCGGCCGATCTCGTCGGCAGGCGTGGCGATGCTCGCGGCCCAGCGGATATTGAGCCTGTTATCGGTGCCGGTCGAGTTCGGCGAAAGGTCCGCGATGGCCGACGCGGCGGTCGGCATCGCGATGTTCCCCGAGCACGGCGGCGATGCGGAGGAACTGCTGAAAAACACCAAGCACGCGCTGCAGTCAGCGCGCGTTCATCGCGATCACGTATATCTGTACGAAACCCGGGGGGCTTCCCTGGAGATCGATCAACTGCAGTACGAGAACCGGTTGCGCCTGGCACTCGAGCGGAACAGTCTCAGCCTGCATTTTCAGCCCCAGCTCAACCCGCGCACGGGGAGGCTGAAGGGCGCCGAGGCGCTCCTGCGCTGGAACGATGAGGTCCTGGGGCAGGTTCCGCCGAACATCGCGGTGCAGGCCGCGGAGGTGGCGGGACTGATTGACCGGGTCACTCTCTGGGTCCTTACCAGCGCCGTCCAGCGCTGCGCTGATTTCGGAAAAATCTGCCCCGGGTTCTCGGTCAGCGTGAACGTGTCGCCATCCAATCTGCGGGAAGCGGATCTGTCCTTGTACATCGACCGGGCGCTCAGGACATGGGGCGTCAACGGCCGCAATCTCGTGGTGGAGATCACCGAGACGGCGATGATGGCCGACCAGCTCAAGGCCAACGAGGCGCTGCGCGAGCTCAAGTCACACGGCGTGCGCCTGTCGATCGACGACTTCGGCACCGGCTATTCGTCCATGTATTACCTGGCGCAACTTCCCCTGGACGAGCTGAAAATCGACCTCATGTTCGTGAAGGGCATGCTGGAGGTGTCGCACCATGCCAAGATCGTGCGCTCGTTGATCGAGCTTGCCCACAGCCTCGATCTCGAGGTGGTCGCGGAAGGCGTGGAGAGCGAGCCGATCCAGATGGCTTTGCAGCACCTGGGATGCGACTATCTCCAGGGCTATCACATCGGTAAACCGGTGCCCGCCGGGGAGCTGATCAAACGCCTGCAACGGCAGGAAACGCTTCCTTTGGTTTAGCGCAACCCCGCTTGATCGTAAATACACGCGCGGAGGCGTCGGACCGGCTACAGTTTCTTGGGTTTCGCCGCGGGCTGCTGCCCGGGCCGGGTGGCGGAGCGGCGGCCCTTCGCGGGTGCGGGCTGCGGCGAGGCGGCCTCGGCGCCGTCCGCCTCCGTGGCGAGGCGGACGAGGTCTTCGCGCAGGCTTTCCGGCAGCGCGAGCCCGCTGATCCGCTTCAGGCGCGCTTCCAGCCCCTGTATCCCGTGCAGTCCCGCGAGATAGAGCAGAAAATCCTCGGTCGTGTAATACGATTTACCGGAATATGCCCGCACGAAACTGCGGGGCAGGGCGGGGTAGTCGGAAATGCGCCCGGGGTACAGCACGCGCAGGACGAAGCCCAGGCAGCTCATGCACAGGTGATCGGGCCTCGCCTCCGTATTGCAGTACGGCGTCGCGCGCTCGATCCAGTGAGCGACCCGGCCGGCCAGCTCTTTTTGCAGCACCAGCATTGCCGCATCGTCCTGGAAGGGCGATAGCCCGTACTGGTGCCACACCTCGTACGGCTTGCCGTTGGCCGTCATGGTTCCCGATTTGATGAACGGCGATACCACGACTCCCAGCCCGGGAAACGACCACGCGATCCTGCCGTCTGGGAGTTCGATGCCGATCTGGACTTCCGCTTCGCCATCGGGCGGCTCGATGATGAAATAGTGGATATAACCGCCTTGCCCCGGTCCGGTGTCCGTGACGGCGAAGGCGGGTTTGGCCCGGGGTATGAGCGGAACGGCCGCGGCTTTGACTTGCGCGTCACCGTGGCGCGGGCTGTTGGTCGCCAGCGCGCTCCCGTCCCATGCCAGGATGACGACGAGCGCAAGGCGCGCGGCAATGGCATGCAGTCCGGTAACGCTCATAACCGGGCCTTGCCGCCCAGCAGGGCCTCGCGGAAGCGGTTCTTGAGGGCCGGGCCCTCGCGTAGCGGCAGCACCAGCGGCGCAGGCCTGGTCGTAACCTTGATGGCCGCGAATACCGGGCCGGGCTGGCGGTAGAGCCGCGGCAGCCAGGTCCTGAGCTGCGCGCCGCCGCACACGGTTCCCGCGGCGCGGAAGCCCGACGCCTTCGCGATGCCGGCGAGGTCCACGCCGAGCCGGGTGTGGGTGAGCTGCATGCCGGTCTCGCCGTAGTGCTCGTTGTCCACGACGATCACCGCCAGGTTGCGCGGCTGCTGCACGCCGATCGTCGCGAGCGAGCCGAGCCCCATCAGGAGCTCGCCGTCGCCGGTGAGGACCAGCACGCGGCGCCCCGGCTGCGCGAGCGCGAGCCCCAACCCGATCATGGCCGCGCCGCCCATGCCGCCCCACAAGTAGAAGTTGAGGGGATGGTCGCTCGCCGCGGCCACGTCCCAGCACGGCGCGCCGAGCCCGGCGACGACCAGCGCGTCGCCGCGGTTACGCAGAATGTCTGCAACTACCTTGCGCCGGTCCAGCGTCGGTTTCCTGTGCTTCATTTGAACGCCTTGGCGCCGACGATGCGCTGGGAAATCAGGACGGCGACCATGCGGCACGTGTTGAACGCGAGCTGGGCGGCCGCCGCCACGGTCTCGCCGATTTCGGCGGCCCGGTCCACCGGCCGCACGACGACGCCGATCGCTTCGAGCGAGGGTATGGTAGCCCGCGACATCGGCACCTGCCACGGATTGAACTCGCCCCACTGGCCGCGCATGGTGACGAGCGCCAGCAGCGGCACGCGGCACTCGTTGGCCATGCCGAGCATGTTGATGCAGTTGCCGGCGCCGCTCGACTGCATGAGCAGAGCGCTGCGCTCGCCGCCGAGCCAGGCGCCGACGGCGAGCGCGACGCCTTCCTCCTCGGTGGTGAGCGGGACGGCGCGCATGCCCCGGTCGCCGCGCACGAGTTCGATCAGTCGCGCATGCCCGGAATCCGGAACGTAGCCCACCTGCCGGACGCGGTTCTCGGTGAGCACGCGGTGTATGGTGTCCGGCCAGGCGGTCGTTTTCATGCGTCAGGGCGTCCTCTTGAGGCCGATCATGCTCCGCTATCGTAGTCTGGCGGCGGGCATCGTCGTCCCTTCCGGCTATAATCCGCCGTATTTTCCAGCATTTGCGCGGCGCGTCAATGAAGACTATCACCATCCAGGACCCTCACAGCGAGTTGCGCATGGCGGTGCGCGAGCTGTGCCGGCGCTACGGCGGGGAATACTGGCGCAAGGTGGACGAGAAGCGCGGCTATCCCGAGGAGTTCGTGAAGGCACTGACCGACGCCGGCTGGCTCGCGGCGCTGATCCCGGAGGAGTACGGCGGCTCGGGCCTGACGCTCGCCGCGGCCTCCGTGGTGATGGAGGAGATCAACCGCTCCGGCGGCAACTCCGGCGCCTGCCACGGCCAGATGTACAACCTGAACAC
>JACOVL010000129.1 GCA_016177355.1 Betaproteobacteria bacterium
GGCTCGGCGGCTGGAAGCTTGGCGGCACCGTGGACAGGTCGGGAGCCGGTTCGGGCCGCGGCAGGAAGCGCTGGAAGAACTTGAGCTCGTCGCTTTCGAGCGAGGGGTTGGCGACGACGGTGGGGCGCAGGAAGATCACCAGCTCGGTTTTGGTGACCCGCTCGTCGCGGAACGCGAACAGGTCGCCGATGTTTGGAGCGTTGCCCGCGAAGGGCACCTGGTCGCGGTCGCGCCGCACGTCGTCCTGCATGAGCCCGCCGAGGATGACGGTCTGACCGCTGCCGACCTGCAGCACCGATTCCATCTCACGGGTCTGGATTTCGGGCACACGGTTCTCGATCACCAATGACGGATTGGGATCCCTCTTGCCCAGGCCGATGATGCGGGTGATCGTCGGCCGGACGGTAAGCGATACGCGCCCGTCGTCGCTGATCTGGGGCGTGACGCTCATCACCAGCCCCACCGCTACCGTCTTGGCGGTAGTAGTGAACGCTGTCGGGGGAGTGCCTCCCGCCGCCGGAGTTACGCCGAGCTGCGCCTGGACCTCGAAATAGACGATGTTGTCCACCACCTTGAGCAGCGCCGTCTGGTTGTTGAGCGCCATCAGCTTCGGGCTCGACAGCACGCGCGTGTTGCCGAATTGCTCGAGCAGCCTGACCGTGAGCTGAATGTCGCCCGGACGCTGGTTGTTCTGGTTGAAGAACAATGCAAAGAACGGCGCTGTGGCGAGGTTGCCTCCCAGCAAGGCCTGGGTGAAGGCGACCCCGCCGCTCTGCGATACGCGGCCCCAGTCGATGCCCGCCTGGTAGTTATTGGAGAGCTGCACCTCGACGATGGTCGCCTCGATCAGCACCTGGCGCTGCATCGCGTTGACGATGCCGTCGAGGTGCTGCTGCACGAGCTGGTGCTGCCGCTCGGTCGCGTTGACGGTCACCGTGCCGGAAACCGCGTTGACGATCACGTCGTCGGGCAGCAACGTGGTCTGCTGGGGATTGGTGCCGCCGCCGGTAATGACCGCCGTCGCGAGGCCTTGCGCTCCGGCGCCGGCGCGGCTGGCGGCCTCCAGTTGCCTGGCCCGGAGCTCCTGCTCCTGCTTGAGGAGCGCGATCCGCTCGGCCTTGGCCTCGGCGGTCAGGCTTTGCAGGCGCGTCGAGTTCAGGATCGCGCGGAGGTTGTCGCGCAACTGCTCCCAGAAATCATTCCGGGTGATGGTGCGAACCACCGTGCTCGAGCCGCTGCTGCCCGCGCCGCCCGCCGCAGCCCCAGGAGTCCCGCTGGAGGCCCCGATCTCACCCGTGACGCCGACGGTCGAAGTCGTTTCGCGCGCCATGTTGACGTAGTTGACGCGGTAAGTCTTGACGTACGGCGTGTCGGGCGAGACGACGATGGTGTTGCCTTCCATGCGGTAGCGCATGTTGACCTGCTTCGAGACGCGCTCGAGCAGCGCCGGCAGTGTCTCGTTGATCGCGTTGAGGCTCACCAGTCCGGTCAGGCCCGGATGCACGTCTATGTTCTGCTTGGTGTCGCGCGCGAGGGCGAGCAGCAGGTCCTTCACCGGCACCTCGTTCACCACCACGCTGTAGGTCTGCGGCTTCGCCGCCGGCTTGGGCGGCGGGACGAAAGTGCTGACGCGCGCGGGGGGCGGGATCGCTTTCTCGGGCTCGGCTTTGACCTGGGGCGCGGTGATGTGCCCCTCGGAAGGCGGGACGTACGGCCTGAACTCCGCGCAGGATGCGAGCGCCAGCGCGAGCGCAAGAACCGGCGGCCTGAAGGTCGTTTTCGTTACTGGCATGGTGCCGCTTCTCCCCTGATCCAACTGCCGCCCTCCTGCGCCCAGCATACGCCGCCGTTCACGAAGTCTGGTGCTGCCTGATCTCGGCATTGACGCCCTGCACCGTGCGCAAGATGGGCCGGTTCGACTTCAAAGACGCCGGCAACTTGTTCAACGCTTCCTGGGCCGCGCGCCGGTCGTCGAAACTCCCGTAGAGCACGGTCAGGGACGGTTTCTGCTTCGCGATGGTAGGATACACAAAAAGCTTATTCATTTCAAGGGATTTCGCTATGATATTGAGATGCTGCTTTAGCTGTTGCGGGTTATCGGTCCCCAACAACTGGATACTGTAGGTGGTTTGTGGCTCGCTGGCCAGCCACTCGCGGGTGGCCACGATCCGCGCCTCCAACAGGTCTACCTTGCCCCTGCGCTCTATCACGGCCGTCTCGGTGGCGGCGGGTTTTTCCGCTGCCGCGGCGGACGCGGCGGCCGGGGCGGCGCTCGGGTCTGATGGGGTCGTGGCCGTCGCCGTTGCAGCGACCTCGGTAGCCGGCTCAACCGGGGGCTTGGCAGGCGCCGGGCTGGCCGCGGTCTGCGCGGCGGCGCTCTCGCCGGTTGACGTGACGTTGCTGGTCGCAGCAGCTGGGGCGGTCGTCGCCTCGCTCTGGCTCAGCCAGTTGTGCTGCGTCAGCGCGTAGAGCGCGACCCCGATTAGCGCGCCGGCGGCGAGCAGCGCCGCGCCCCACAGGTAGCGCGGCTCGATGCCGTGCCTGACCTCCTGGCTGAACTCGCTATCGCGCACCGCGGCTTCGACATGCTTCGGCTTGATGGTATGGGTGTCCTCCGAGAACGCGGCCAGCAGCGCCTTGTCGGCGATCAGGTTGACGCGCCGCGTGAGCCCGGCGGAAGCGCTTGCGATGTACTTGATGACCGAAGCCGGGAACAAATCGGGGCCGCGGTAGCCCGCGGTGCGCATGCGGAACATCAGGTAGTCGCGGATATCGTGGGCGGTGAGGGGCGCGAGCCGAAAGCTGTGGGTGATGCGCTCGCGCAACTGCCGGACGTTGGGCTGGCGCAGGTTGTCATCGAGCTCGGGCTGGCCGAAGAGCACGATCTGGAGCAGCTTGTCGTTCTTGGTTTCGAGGTTGGACAGCAGCCGGATCTCTTCCAGGGTCGCGAGCGGCATGCTCTGCGATTCCTCGACGAATACCACCACACGCTTGCCCTCGCCATAGCGCTTGAGCAGGAAATCGTGCAGCGTCTGCATCACCTCGAGCCGCGCGGCGTTGCGCTCGACACCGAGCTGCAGCTCGAACGCGATCGCGTGCAGGATCTCCTCCGGTGACACGCTGGGGTTGGCAAGATAGACCGTTTCAATATGCGCCGGCAGGCGCGCCTGCAGCATGTGGCACAACATGGTCTTGCCGCTGCCCACTTCCCCCGTCACCTTGATGATGCCCTCGCCGTGCGCGATGGCGTAGATCAGCGCCTCCAGGATCGGGCCGCGGTTGCCGCCGCCGAAGAAGAACTCGGTGTTGGGCGTGATCTTGAACGGCGCCTGGTTCAGTCCGAAATGACTGTAGTACATCGCCTGCTCCCCCGGAATAGCGCTTCAGCCGCGCGGCACGGGCTCATTTTGCGGCCGGCCGCGGCGTATTCGCAGCGTCGCCCGTGTCCGCGTAGTTCTGCATCCTGCTGTAGAGCGTGGTGCGGTGGATGCCGAGCATCCTGGCGGCCTGGGTCAGGTTGCCCTGCGTGATCATCAGCGCCGCTTCGACGTAGCCGCGCTCCCATTGCGCGAGCGTGCTGTCCAGATTGAAATTCTTCTGCAGCTGCAAATGGCGCTTGGACGACTCCAGCACCGACTTGAAATCCTGCCCGACCGCGAGCCCCGGCAGTTCGATGTCGAGGTTTTCCATGTCGAGTTCCGCCCGCAACTGGTCGGACCCCACCTTCTGGCCGCCGTACTTGGTGGTGAGCCGGATCACGATATTTCTCAACTCGCGCACGTTGCCGGGAAAGCCGTAGTCGAGCCACACGTCCATCGCCTCCGGAGCGAACTCGAACGGGTCGACGCGGGCCTGGCGCGCGTAGAACTCGCGGTAGTGATCGAGGAGCGCCCGCTTGTCCTCGCCGAGCTCGCGCAGCGGCGGCACGTTGATGGTGAACACCGACAGCCGGTGGTAGAGGTCGGCGCGGAAGCGCCCGGCGCGGATCTCCTGGCGCATGTCGCGGTTGGTGGCGGCGACCACGCGCGCGTTGGACACCCGGCTCTGCGTCTCGCCCACGCGCTGGTATTCGCCGTTTTCCAGCACTCGCAGCAGCTTCGCCTGCAGCTCGAGCGGGAGCTCCCCGATCTCGTCGAGGAACAGCGTCGAGTCCCTGGCGTCCTCGAAGTAGCCGGCGCGCGAGGTGGTGGCGCCGGTGAACGAGCCCTTGCTGTAGCCGAACAGCGTCGGCTCCACCAGCGTCGGCGAGATCGCCGCGCAATTCAGCGCGAGAAACGGGTGCGAGGCGCGATGACTCATGCGGTGCAGCGAGGTGGCGATCAGCTCCTTGCCGCTGCCCGACTCGCCCTCGATCAGGACCGGGAAGGGGGCGTTGGCGAACTGCGAGATCTGCTGGCGCAGCTTCTCGACCGGCAGACTCCTGCCCATCAGGCCGCCATCGGCGGCGCCCAGCTCGGCCTCGCGCACCTCAAGGGCGCGCCTGAGCAGGCCCCCCAGCGTCTCGGGGTCTGCCGGTTTGGCGACGAAGTCGATGGCGCCCAGCGTGCGCGCGTGACGCGCGTTGGCCTCATCGCTCTGGCCCGACAGCACGACGATCTTGACGCCGGGCGAGTGCGCGATCAGCTCGCTGATCAGGCGGAAACCCTCGTCCGGGCGGTGCGGCGTCGGCGGCAGGCCGAGGTCTATCAGCGCGAGTTGCGGCGGCCGGTCGAGCTGGGTGAGCAGGCTCTTCACCTGCGCGCGCGAAGCGGCGACGTAGACGGAAAAGTCGCGGCTCAGGACGAAATTGAGCGTGTCCGTGATCAATGGATCGTCGTCGACGATCAGCAGATCGGGCTTCGCTTGCTCGGTCGCTTTCAAGGTGTGCTCCGCAAACCCGATACCTATTGTAACTCAAGGGGTTGCTGGCGGCGCGCGGTCACGCGGCTATGCAGGCGAGGAAGGCCTGCTCCAGGTCGCGGGCGCCGTAGCGGCCCATCAGCTCCCGCGGCGTGCCGGCGAAGCGCAGCCTGCCCCCGTGCAGCACCGCCATGCGATCGCAGATCTCGGCGATGTCGGCAAGCGCGTGGGAAGTGAAGAATACCGTGCGCCCGGCGCGCTTCAACTCGCGCAGCTCGCCCTTGAGCAGGGCCCGCGCCTTGGGATCGAGGCCGCCGGTCGGCTCATCCAGCACGTAGAGGTCCTTGCCCGAGAGCAGGCACGCGGCGAGCCCGAGTTTCTGCGTCATGCCCTTGGAGTAGGCGCGGGCAAGGCGGTCGAGCGCCGATGATTCCAGGTCGAGCGCGCCGAACATGCGCGTCACGAGAGCTTCTTCGTAGGGCGCGCCGTGGAGCTTGAGCAGGTAGTGCAGGAAATCGCGGCCCGTCAGGTAGAACGGCGGGTTGAAACGCTCCGGCAGGTAAGCGAGCCGCGCGCGGGATGCAGTCGCGCGATGAGGGACGCCGAAGATCTCGATGCCGCCTCCATTGGTATCGCAGAAATCGAGCAGGCATTTGATGAGCGTCGTCTTGCCCGCGCCGTTGACGCCGGCCAGCGCGAAAAACTCCCCGCGCTGGACTTCGAGGGTGAAATCGCTCAAGACCGGAACGCCGGCGTAGCCTTTGGTTACCTGCGCGAAGCGCAACACTGCGTCACTCATGCGGGGCATTATGCAAGTATCGCCGCCGCCCCGTCACTGTTGTGTCGCAACGAAGTGGTTTAGAATGAGCGCCTTTTTAGCCCCGTGCCCGGCCCGATGGAAAATCTCGTTGAAATCAAGGACGTCGATTTCGCGTACGACGTCCGCCCGGTGCTCAAGGGGATCAACATGAACATACCGCGCGGCAAGGTCGTGAGCATCATGGGCCTCTCGGGCTGCGGCAAGACCACCCTGTTGCGCCTGATCGGCGGCGCGCTCAAGCCGGCGAAGGGGGGGGTGCGCGTCGCCGGCCGCCTGATGCACGAGCTCGATCTGGACGGGCTCTACGACATGCGCCGCAAGATGGGCATGCTGTTCCAGTTCGGCGCCCTGTTCACCGACATGTCCGCCTACGACAACGTCGCGTTCCAGATGCGCGAGCATACCGGCCTGCCGGAGAGCATGATCGAGGACCTCGTGCTCATGAAGCTGCACGCGGTGGGGCTGCGCGGGGCGCGCGACCTGATGCCCTCCGAGCTGTCGGGCGGCATGGCGCGGCGCGTGGCGCTCGCCCGGGCGATCGCGCTGGACCCGATGCTCATCATGTACGACGAGCCGTTCGGCGGCCTCGATCCGATCTCGCTCGGCGCCATCTGCGGCCTGATCCGCAGTTTGAACGACGCCCTGGGGGCGACTTCCATCGTGGTCACGCACGACGTGCAGGAAACCCTCGCGATCGTGGATTACGTGTACTTCATGTCGCAGGGCGCGGTCGTCACGCACGGCACGCCGGACGACATCCGCAAGTCCGGGGACGCGTTCGTGCACCAGTTCGTGTGGGGCGAGATGGACGGTCCGCTGCCGTTCCATTACCCGGGCGCGTCGTACGCCGGGGATCTGGCGCTGGAGGCCGCCCGTGCCTGAGCGCGCCGTCAAGAACCTGCGCGGCATCGGCCACGAGGCCATCAACGGCATCTGGCGGCTGGGCTACGCGAGCCGGTTCTTCCTGCTCACGCTCGCGCGCTCGGCCACCAGCTTCCGCCGTTTCAGCCTGACGATCAGGGAAATCTATTTCGCCGGCGTGCTTTCGCTCATCATCATCAGCGTTTCCGGCCTGTTCGTGGGCATGGTGCTGGGGCTGCAGGGCTACGAGACGCTGCAGAAATACGGCTCGTCGGAGGCGGTGGGCACGCTGGTCGCGCTCTCGCTCACCCGCGAGCTCGGCCCGGTGGTGGCGGCGCTGTTGTTCGCCAGCCGGGCAGGCTCGGCCATCACCGCGGAAATCGGCCTGATGAAGGCCACCGAGCAGATCTCCGCGATGGAGATGATGGCGGTGGACCCGATCGCGCGCGTCATCGGGCCGCGTTTCTGGGGCGGCGTGATCTCCATGCCGCTGCTCGCCGCGATATTCAGCGCGGTGGGAGTGTTCGGGGGCTATCTCATCACGGTCGTGGTGATCGGGGTGGACGAAGGCGCGTTCTGGTCGCAGATGCAGAACGCCGTGGATTTCCGGCAGGACGTGGTGAACGGCATCATCAAGAGCGCGGTGTTCGGCGTGGCGGTGACCGCCATCGCCCTGTTCGAGGGCTACGACGCGCCGCCCACCGCGGAAGGCGTCTCGGGGGCGACCACCCGCACCGTGGTCACCTCGTCGCTCGCAATACTCGGATTGGACTTCGTGCTTACCGCATTCATGTTTACAGGGGTCTGAGCGCATGAACAGAACCATACTCGATCTGTGGGTCGGCATTTTCGTCGCCGCGGGCATCGCCGCATTGCTGGTCCTCGCGTTGAAAGTCGGAAACGCCAGCACCACGTTCAATGTGGGCGAAACCTACCGCGTCAACGCGGAGTTCGACAACATCGGCGGCCTCAAGGTGCGGGCGCCCGTGAAGAGCGCCGGCGTCGTCGTGGGCAGGGTGGACGACATCCATTTCGAGAACCAGCGCTTCGTGGCGCGGGTGGTGATGAAGATAGACAAGCGCTACCAGTTCCCGAAGGACACCTCGGTGTCCATCTTCACCTCCGGCCTGCTCGGCGAGCAGTACATCGGCCTGGACGCGGGCGGCGACAGCGCCATGCTCAAGGACGGCGAGACGCTGAAGATCACTCAGTCCGCGGTGGTGCTGGAGAAGCTGATCGGGCAGTTCCTTTACAACAAAGCCGCGGAAGGCGGAACGAAGTAGGCTTTATCCATGAATATTCAGCGAAGAGCGGCCAGATGATCGGGAAATTCCTGCAGACGGTGTTGACGGTCTTTTGCCTTGCGTGCGCGCCGGCGCACGCGCAGGGCGTGACGGCCCCCGATACCCTCGCGAAGAACGTCACGGACGAGGTGCTGGCGGTGCTGCGCGCGGACAAGGACATCCACGCCGGCAACCAGAAGAAGGTGGTGGAACTGATCGAGACCAAGGTGATTCCCCATTTCAACTTCACGCGCATGACCC
>JACOVL010000134.1 GCA_016177355.1 Betaproteobacteria bacterium
CCCATGTTGACGCCGATGTTGATGATGGCCTGCACGCCGATCCAGAGACCGATGCCTTGCGCCACCAGCGCGGCGAAATAACGCTCGAGGGATGCAGCGCGGTGCCCGATCGCGAACGCCCGCGCCACGATCCAGGTGAAAGCGAGTATGACCGCGATGACGCCGGCGAAGCCCAGTTCCTCGGCGATCACCGCGAGCAGAAAATCGGTGTGCGCCTCCGGCAGGTAGAAAAGCTTCTCGACGCTCGCGCCGAGCCCCACCCCCAGCCACTCTCCGCGGCCGAAGGCGATCAGGGCGTGCGACAGCTGGTAGCCCTTGCCGTACGGGTCGGCCCACGGATCCATGAACCCGACCACGCGCTGCAGGCGATAGGGCGAAGCGAGGATCAACAGCGCCGATCCGGCGAGCAGCAGCCCGAACAACCCGGCGAACAGCCGCCAGTTCATGCCGCCCAGGAACAGGACGCCCATCGCGATCACCGCGATCACCGCGAATGCGCCGAAATCCGGCTCGCGCAGCAGCAGCGCGCCCACCACCATCATGACGATGAACATCGGCAGGAAGCCCCTGCGGAAACTGTCCAGGTGGACGGCTTTACGCACCGTGTAGTCGGCGGCATACAGCACCGCGAACAGCTTCATGAACTCGGAAGGCTGGAAGTTGACGACCTGCAGCGAGATCCAGCGCTGGCTGCCGTTCACCTCCCGCCCCACGCCGGGAACGAGGACCAGGACGAGCAGCCCGACGCCGAGCAGGAAGAGCCTGGGCGCGGCCTGCTGCCACAGCCGCAGCGGAATCTGGAACACGACCGCCGCCGCCGCAATGCCCGCAGCCGCGAACAGCGCGTGCCGCGAGAGGTAGTAGACAGCCTGGTTCCCGGTGGCGCGGCTGCCTTCCGCGATCGCGATCGAGGCCGAATACACCATCACCAGTCCCAGACCGAGCAACAGCGCGGAAGCCCACAGCAGCGTGTGGTCGTACTCGGCGAGCGGCATGCGCGGCTTGACGTCGGTGTAGAACATCGCTAGCGGCGCCCTTCCGCAATCCGCCGCACCGCCGCGGTAAACGCTTCGGCACGGTGCACGTAGTTGCGAAACATGTCGAAACTCGCGCAAGCGGGCGACAGCAGCACGGCATCACCCGCGCGCGCGGCGCGGGACGCCGCCATCACCGCTTCCTCCATATCCGCGGCGCGCACGATGGTCACCCCGGCGCCCGCGATCGCGCCCGCCACCCGGTCCGCGTCGCGTCCGATCAGCACCACCGCGCCCGCCCGCGCCTTCACCGCGGGCGCGAGTGGCGAAAAATCCTGGCCTTTGCCGTCGCCGCCCGCGATCAGCACCACCCGCCGGTCCATGCCGGTGAGCGCGGCCACCGTGGCGCCGACGTTGGTGCCCTTGGAATCGTCGAAATAGGCGACGCCCGCGATCTCCGCCACCTTCTGCATGCGGTGCGGCAGGCCCTGGAACGGGCGCAACGCCACGGCCGCCGCCTCGTCAGGCACACCGACCGCGTGCGCCAGCGCGTGGGCGGCAAGCGCGTTGGCGGCGTTGTGCAGGCCGGCGAGCGGCAGCTCGTCCACCGCCATCAGCGGCCGCGCTCCGTGCGCGAGCATCCCCGCGCCGTGACCGGGTGTAATGCCCCACTCGCGGTCTCCGCGCGGCGCGCCGAGGCCGAAGGTGCGGATGGCGCGGCCGGCGCGCGCCATGTCCATGCTCCAGCGATCCTCCCGGTTGAGTATTTGCGCGCCGGCGCCGGCGAACACGCGCGCCTTCGCGGCCGAGTAATCGCTCATGCCGTCGTAACGGTCCAGATGGTCCTCGGTGAGATTGAGCATCGCCGCCGCAGCGGGTTTGAGGCTTAGCGTGCTCTCGAGCTGGAAACTGGAGAGCTCGAGCGCGAACACTTCAGGCGCGACCCCGCCGGTGTCGATCGCCGTCAGCGCGTCCAGCACCGGCAACCCGATGTTCCCCGCGACCACCGTTTCGCGCCCCGCCGCCCGGCACATCGCCCCCGCCATCGCGGTCACCGTGCTCTTGCCGTTCGAGCCGGTGACGGCGATTACTTTTGCATCTTTCAACCGCGGATCGTGCGCGACCGCCTGCGCGAACAGCTCCACATCGCCCGCCACCGGCACGCCGCGCCGCGCTGCGTCCGCGATCACGGCTTCGCGGCGGTCTATGCCGGGGCTGATGGCGATCAGATCGGCACCGGACAGCGTCTTCCCCGTAAAGGCCCCGGTGGCCAGCCTTACCTGCGGCAACTCGCGCGCGAGCGCCTGTGCGTGCGGCGGCTCGGTACGGCTGTCCGCCACCCGCACGTCCGCCCCGCGGCGGGCGAGCCAGCGCGCCATCGACAACCCCGTGTCACCGAGTCCCAGCACGACCACTTTTCGCCCGCTCAAGTCCACTGTTCATGTTCAACCGCAGATAAACGCAGATAGACGCAGATGGTTTCTCTTCGTCTTTTCGATCGGCGTGCATCGGCGTTCATCGGCGGTTCCGAATTAGCGCAGTTTCAGGGTCGAAAGACCCACCAGCACCAGCATCATGGTGATGATCCAGAAACGAACGACAACCTGATTCTCTTTCCAGCCCTTCAATTCGTAGTGGTGATGCAGCGGCGCCATGCGGAAGATGCGTTTCCCTGTGAGCTTGAAGGAGGCGACCTGCAGCATCACCGACAGGGTTTCCACCACGAACACCCCGCCCATGATGAAGAGCACGATTTCCTGGCGCACGATGACGGCGATGGTGCCGAGCGCGGCGCCCAGCGCAAGCGCGCCGACATCGCCCATGAACACCTCCGCCGGATAGGCGTTGAACCACAGGAACGCGAGGCCCGCGCCCGCAATCGCGCCGCAGATCACCGCGAGCTCGCCGGCGCCGGGGATGTAGGGGAAACCCAGGTACTTGGAAAAAACCGCGTTCCCGGCGACGTAGGCGAAAACGCCGAGCGCGGCTCCGATCATCACCGTGGGCATGATGGCGAGCCCGTCGAGCCCGTCGGTCAGGTTCACCGCGTTGCTCGCGCCGACGATCACGAAGTAGGTCATGACGATGAAACCGAACGCACCGAGCGGGTACGCCACCTGCTTGAAGAACGGCACGATGAACTCGGTTTGCGCCGGCAGATTCGTATAGAAAGCGAGATAAACGGCCGCGGCGATGCCGACCACCGACTGCCAGAAGAACTTGGCTTTCGCCGGCAGGCCCCTGGGGTTGCGCGCCACCACCTTGCGATAGTCGTCCACCCAGCCGATCGCGCCGAACCCGACCGTCACCCACAACACGACCCAGACCAGCCGGTTCTGCAGGTCGGCCCATAGCAGCGCGGTGATGGTGATCGCCGCCAGGATCAGCGCCCCGCCCATGGTGGGAGTGCCGGCCTTGCCGAGGTGCGATTGCGGGCCGTCGTCGCGCACCGACTGGCCGACCTTGTACGCGGCGAGCTTCCGGATCAGCACCGGCCCGATGACGAAGGAGATGACGAGCGCGGTGAGGCAGGCCAGCACCGCGCGCAACGTGATGTAGTTGAATACGTTGAAGGCGCGGATGTCCCTGGCGAGCCACTGGGCGATCTCCAGCAGCATCAGCGGGCTCCCGCCGATTCGCCGGTCAGCGCGGCAACAACGCGCTCCATCTGCATGAAGCGCGATCCCTTGACCAGCAGCGTCGCCCCCGGCGTCGCGCTCGCGCGGACCAGGTGCAGAAGATCGTCCAGGGACGACGCATGCGTGCCCGCCGCCCCGAACGCGGCGACCGTATGCCGGGTCGCATCACCCGTTGCAAACAAGCTCGAAATATTCCGGCTGCGGGCGTAGGCGCCCGCCTCACGGTGAAATTCGGGGCTCTTGGGACCCAGTTCTCCCATGTCGCCGAGCACGAGGATCGTGGGCGCCGGGCACGAAGCCAGGACGTCGATCGCGGCGCGCACCGACTCCGGATTCGCGTTGTAGGTATCATCAATCAGTATCGTGTTGTTTATAGAGGTTTTTTTCTGAAGCCGCCCTTTGATGCCGGCGAAGCGCGCGAGCCCCTGCGCAATGGCGGGCGCCGGTACTTCCAGCGCCACGGCGGCGGCGCTGGCCGCAAGCGCGTTGCGGACGTTGTGCACGCCGGGGGCCTTCAGCACCGTCGCCGCCTCCCCGAGCGGCGTCTTCACCACGATCTCGCTTTCGAGATGGCGCAACGCGTAGGTCGCGGTGACCGAGGCACTGCGCTCGATGCCGAAGTCCACCACGCGCCGGCCCGAAGCGAGCCCGCGCCACAGCGCTGCATGGCGGTCGTCGGCGTTGATCACCGCCGCGCCGCCGGCCTTGAGCCCTTCGAAGATCTCTCCCTTGGCGCGCGCGATCGCTTCCTCGGAGCCGAAAAACCCGATATGCGCGGGCCCGGCGTTGGTGATGAGCGCCACGTCCGGCGCGGCGAGTCGCGTGAGGTGGCGGATCTCGCCGGCGTGGTTCATGCCCATCTCGACCACGCAATAGCGGTGCCCGGGCCGGATCTCGAGCAGCGTCAGCGGCACCCCGATATCGTTGTTGAGGTTGCCGCGCGTGGCGAGCACCGCGTCGTTCGCGTCGGCCGCGCGCAGAATGCTCGCCAGCATTTCCTTGACCGTGGTCTTGCCGTTGCTGCCGGTGAGCGCGACGAGCGGCGCGGCAAATTTACCGCGCCAGTAGGCGGCAAGCCTGCCGAGCGCCAGCCGGGTGTCGTCCGCCACCAGCGCCGGCAACCCTGCCGGCAGCTTCGTCACATCGTGCACCAGAGCGCCCGCCGCTCTTCCGGCGGCGGCCCCCAGGAAGTCGTGGCCGTCGAAACGTTCGCCTTTCAGCGCAACGAACAGCGCGCGCGGGACGAGATCGCGGGTATCGGTGCAAACGGCCTCGAACGCGCGGTCCTCGCCGCGGCGCTCGGCGGAAATGGCGCGGGCCGCCTCCGACAGGCGCATCATCTCCATATTTCCTCCAGCGTCGTACTGGCACGCGCGACGTCGCTGAAAGGATGCCGCATGCCGCCGATCTCCTGGTACGGCTCGTGCCCTTTGCCGGCCAGCAGCACGATGTCGCCCGCGCGCGCGGCGCGTATCGCCTCGCGGATCGCCAGCGCGCGATCGGGCTCGATGCTGAAATCGCCGCGGACGCCCTTGACGATCTCCGAAATGATGGCTTGCGGGTCTTCTCCCCGCGGATTGTCCGAGGTGATGACCGCGCGGTCGGCGAGCCGCCCGGCAACGCGTCCCATCAGCGGGCGTTTGCCGCGATCGCGTTCGCCGCCGCAGCCAAAGACACAGATCAGGCGTGACGGGTGACTCGTGACTCGTGACCGGCGTTTCGCGAGGAGTTCCCGTAGCGCGCCGAGGACCTTCTCCAGCGCATCGGGCGTATGCGCGTAGTCGACGATGACGAGCGGTCGCGCGCCACCGCCCAGCCGTTGCATGCGGCCCGGCAACGGTTTTAACCGCGCAAGCGCCGTCACTGCCCTGCGCAGCTTCACCCCGCCCGCAAGGAGCACGGCGAGCGTGCCGAGCAGGTTGGACGCGTTGAAGCCGCCGAGAACCTGGCTTTTCACACGCGCTGCTCCCCATGGCGTCCGCACGTCGAAACTCACGCCGCGGGCATCGGCGACGAGATTTCCGCCCGCGACACGCGGAGCGCGTTCACCGCGCGCATGGCTGAAGCCGTAGCCGATCACGTCGAGGCCGGGCCGGCGGATGCGGCGGGCAAGCTCGCGGCCATAGCCGTCGTCGAGGTTCACCACCGCGTGCCCGAGCGATTCCCAGGCGAACAGCCGCGCTTTTGCCTCGGCGTAGCGCCGCATGGTGCGGTGGTATTCGAGGTGGTCGCGCGTGAGGTTGGTGAACAACGCCACGTCGAATTCGACGCCCGAGACGCGATCCTGGTCGAGCCCGATGGAAGACACTTCCATGGCGACCGCCCGCGCTCCGCGGCGCGCGAATTCCGCGAGCTGCGCGTGCAGCCACAGCGCGTCGGGCGTGGTGTTGGGGACGGGCTTCAAAGCGCCGCCCATGCCATGGCCGAGAGTCCCCACGACCGCGCACTTGCGCCCGGCACGCGTCAACGCCTGCGCGATCCACTGGCTGCAGCTGGTCTTGCCGTTGGTCCCGGTCACCCCGACCATCCACAGCTTGCGGCTCGGCCGGCCGTGGATGCGGCTCGCGATTTCGCCGGCGTGCCGGCGCAGGTCTTTCACCCCCAGGTTGCGCACGCCCCAGCGCGGGTCCCAGGCAAAACCGGCGCTCTCCCACAGCACGCCGGCGGCGCCGTTGGCGAGCGCCTGCCCGATGTAATCGCGTCCGTCGCGCGCTTGCCCGGGATAGGCGACGAAGGTGTCGCCCGGCCGCACGGCGCGGCTGTCATTGACGGGCCGCCGCACGCCGAGCGCCTCGATTGCCTGCCACTCAGCCCGCGTCAACGCGCTCGCGCTTGAACCTTGCGTCACACTTCTTCCTTGATCTCCGGCGCGTCCGGCGGCGGCAGCACCACGTTGTCCACCGGCGCGTCGTACGGCGCCGTCAACAGGCGCAGCGCGCCGGCGGTCACCTGCGCGAACACCGGCGCAGCCACCGTGCCGCCGTAGTACTGTCCGGCGGAGGGCTCGTCGATCATCACCGCCACGACCAGCCGCGGGTTGGAGGCGGGCGCGAAACCGACGAAGGTCGCGACATACTTGTCGGGCGCATAGCCGTTGCCCTCGAGCTTGTGCGCGGTACCGGTCTTGCCGGCGACGCGATAGCCGGCGATCTGGGCACGCGGCGCCGTTCCACCCGGCTGCACCACCATCTCCAGCATTCGGCGCACCGCATGCGCGGTGGCCGGCGCGATCACCCGCACGTTTTCCGCCGGCGCCTCGCGCCTGACCAGCGTCACCGGCTTCAACTCGCCGTCGGTGGCGAAGATCAGGTAGGCGCGCGCGAGTTGCAGCAGCGACACCGAGATGCCATGCCCGTAGGCCATGGTCGCCTGCTCG
Source organism: Betaproteobacteria bacterium (assembly GCA_016177355.1). Classification (GTDB taxonomy): domain Bacteria; phylum Pseudomonadota; class Gammaproteobacteria; order Burkholderiales; family SG8-41; genus SG8-41. The sequence continues at coordinate 6,990 of JACOVL010000134.1, forward strand.
ATCGGGCGCCAGCTCGCGTGCGCGCGCAGCCTCCCCGCCACTTCCCCGGGAAAACCCGAGCGCGGCTGCGCGCCGAAGCCGACGCGGTTGAACAGGGTCCACAGCGTTTCGGGCTTAAGCCCCAGCGCCATCTTGGCGGCGCCGATGTTGGACGATTTTTGTATCACCTGGGAGACCGTCAGCGCGCCTTGCGGGTGCGCGTCGCGTATGGTGCGGTTGCCGATTGCGAACTCTCCGGGCGCGGTCCGGATCACGCTCTCCGGCCCGACCGTGCCGGCTTCCAGCGCCGCCGCCGCGGTGAAGGGCTTCAACGTCGAACCCGGCTCGAAGAGATCGGTCACCGCGCGGTTGCGCGTGCGCCGCGGGTCGAACTTGCCGCGGTTGTTGGAGTTGTACGAGGGCGCGTTCGCCATCGCCAGCACTTCCCCGCTCGCCACGTCGAGGACCACGATGCCGCCGGCGCGGGCGCGATGCGCGGTCACCGCGTTCTTCAGCTCGCGGTAGGCGAGATATTGCAGACGCGCGTCGATCGAGAGCTTGAGCGTCGCCCCGTCCTGCGGCGTGCGTATGCTCTCGACGTCCTCCACGATGTTCCCCAGCCGGTCCTTGATCACGCGCCGGCTGCCGGGCTTGCCGGCGAGCGTGGGCTCGAACGCGAGTTCGAGCGCCTCCTGCCCGCGGTCGTCCACGTCGGTGAAACCGATCAGGTGCGCCGTCACTTCACCCGCCGGGTAGTAGCGCCGGTACTCGCGCTGCAGGAACACGCCGGGAATGCCGAGCGCCACCACGCGCGCGGCCTCCTCGGGCGGGAGCTGCCGCTTGAGGTAAACGAACTCGCGCCGGGTGTCGGAGAGCTTTTTCCCCAGCTCCGCGGCGTCCATTTCGAGCAGCCGCGCGAGCCTTGCCACCTGATCCGCCTTCGCCTCGACGTCGGCGGGGCTGGCGGCGACCGATTCGACCGGCGTGGAGATGGCGAGCGGCTCGTTATTGCGGTCCACGATCCTGCCGCGCGTGGCGGAAAGCTCGATCACCCGTGAATAACGCGCTTCGCCCCGCTGCTGCAGAAAGCCATAGTGCAAGCCTTGCAGATACAGCCCGCGCCCGGCGAGCGCTGCAAACCACGCGAGCAGCAGCACGAGCAGGAGCCGCGAGCGCCACGCCGGCAGCTTCAGGGCGAGCTGCGCGTGGATGTCCTGGTTCATGGTTTTGCCTCCGGCGCGGCGGGCGGCACCACCTGGATGCGTGCAGGCGGCGGCACGCGCATGCCGAGCGCCCGGGCGGCGATTTTTTCCACGCGCGCGTGGGTCGCCCACGTGCTTTGCTCGAGCTGCAGCTGCCCCCATTCCACATCGATCCGCTTGCCGAGCTCCTGCTCCTTTTGCAGCTCGACGTAGAGCTTCCGCGCCTGGTGCTGGGAGGTGACAAGCGCGAGCGCGCAGCCGATGAGGATCGCCAGCAGCATGAGACTGATCCGAACCATCACGCCGCCTGCTTCTCGGCGATCCGCATGACCGCGCTGCGCGCGCGCGGGTTGGCCGCGACCTCGGCGGCAGCGGGCCTCACCGCGCGTCCGACGAGGCGCAGCTGCGGCCGGGCGAGATCGCGGGCGCGCACCGGCAGCCGCGGCGGCAGCCGGTCGGCGCGGGCGAGGTCGCGCAGGAAGCGCTTGACGATACGGTCCTCGAGGGAATGGAAGCTGATCACCACCAGGCGCCCTGCGGGGGCGAGAAGTTCCACGCATTGGGGCAGGACTAGCGACAATTCCTCAAGCTCCTGATTGATGTGAATCCGTACAGCTTGAAACGTGCGCGTCGCCGGTTCCTGGCGTGGCTCGCGCGCAGGAATGGCTTCCGCCACGAGTGCGGCAAGTTGTCGTGTGCTGTCGACAGGTCCCCGCGCTCGAGCCGCAACAATCGCTGCTGCAATCTGTTTAGCAAACCGTTCTTCGCCATAGGTTCTTATCACCTCCCGGAGTTCCCTCTCGCCCGCCCGGGCGAGCCATTGCGCCGCCGTGATGCCGCCACTGGTGTCCATGCGCATGTCGAGTGGCGCATCGGACCGAAAGCTGAACCCGCGCTGCGGGTCGTCGAGCTGCGGCGAGGAGACGCCGAGATCGAGCAGGATGCCGTCGACGCGGCCGACCCCCGTCCGCGCGAGCAGCGCGCCGAGCCGGCTGAACGTCCCATGCATGATCGAGAACCGGCCATCCCCGACCTCTTTTGCCGCGGCCACCGCCGCCGGATCGCGGTCCAGCGCGACGAGCCTGCCCGCCGCCCCGAGCCGGGACAGGATCAGCCGGCTGTGTCCGCCGCGACCGTATGTGCAATCCACGTAGATGCCGTCCGCGCGCACGTTCAATCCATCCACTGCCTGCTGCGGCAGGACCGCGGTATGTGAGCCTCCGCTCACAAGGAGAAGCCCTCCAGTTCGGGCGGCAGGCCGCCCGAGCCGAAACCACCGGTCTTGTCCATCAACTGCTCCCACTGCTCCTGGTTCCAGAGCTCGAATTTGGCTCCCTGCCCCACGAGCACCACGTTCTTTCCAAGTTGCGCGTAATCCCGCAGCGCGGACGAGATGAGAATGCGGCCGGTCGCGTCCAGCTGGGCGTCTTCGGCGTAGCCGACGATCCGCCGCTGCAGCTCGCGGATCTGCGCGTTGAAGCTCGACAGCTGCATGAGCTTCTGTTCGATCGGTTCCCAGTCGGGAAGGGGATAGATGAGCAGGCAGCGGTCGGAGTCCGCGGTGATCACCAGGTGACCACTGCAGCGCGCAAGCAGGCTGTCGCGGTAGCGCGCCGGCACCGCGAGCCGCCCCTTGCTGTCGAGATTCAGTTGTGCGACGCCCCGAAACACGAGCCCCCCAGATCAAGCGGGCGTAAGCGTCCTCCTCCCATGCGAGATGACACTTTGTCCCACTTTTCTCCACTTCTTCCCACTATATTGAATAGCAGGGGGTCCGGTCAAGCGTAATTGAGCCGTTTCTGTATTTAGGACAAAGACTTATGACTCATAATTGAGGCCGGTTTTAGCTGGTAACAAGATCTTAATTTATCTTAAAAACAGGGCTATAAAACATGAACTGAAGGTAACGCTTTAAGTTTGGGGGTGTCGTCGTACGGGGGATCAAGAAAATCCCGCCTGTTGCGGGTGAGCAACAGACGGGATCGAGAAGAGAGGGGAAGCCGGCCTGTAAGCCGGGTTCTGTGAGAGACCTTGCGGTCTCCGGCAGTCATTCCTCTAGGCCCTGGATTGCTCCAGGGCTCGAGCCACCTACCCGCAAGCTCGGCGGGTCGCGTCAGCGCTTGCCTATTTGGTGTTGCTCCGGGTGCAGGTTGCCTCGTTTCACCCTCGTCTTCGTCCTGTGTTCTGAATCGGAGACATTTCGGTCCCCTACCCATTTCTACGAGACTTTGCCGCCTCGCGGCGTCAAAGTCCGGAACACAGGCCTCGACGAGACTCGTCTCTGTGGCCCTGTTGCTCGCCTCGCGGCGGGCGGTGATTAGCCGCCACCCTACCCTGTGGAGCCCGGACTTTCCTCTCCGCACGGTACGAACCATCGTAAAGGCTCGCTTGTTCCGCGCGCAGCGGCTGCCCGGCCGGCTTCCAGGAGTATTCTACCAGTGCGAGGGCTCCAGGTTCCCCGACCGAAACTTGCCGGGGAGTTCCCCTTCTAACCTTTAACCAGGATTCCGACCCCGGCCGAAGGAGGGTCTTATGCTGACGCGGCGCAGACTTTATTTCGTGCTACCGGATACCGATAGCGCGCATGGCATGCTCAATGAAATGCTGCTCGCCCGCATTGAAATCAAGCACATCCATTTCCTCGGCAAGCGCGGCGCCCTGCCCCCCGATCTGCCCGAGGCGAGCTTTCTGCAAAAAACCGATATCGTCCACGGCGCGCAGCTCGGCATGGGGATCGGAGGAGTCGCCGGCATCATCGGCGGGCTGCTCATCTGGCGGTTCCCGCCGGGAGATATCTCGCTTGCGCCCGTGACCGTCCTCATCGCCGCCCTGTTCGGCGCGCTGTTCGGCGTCTGGGTCTCGAGCATGGCGGCGAGCTCGATACCGAACTCCAAGCTCAAGCCGTTTCAAGCCGACATCGAGCAGGGCAGGCTCCTGATGATGGTGGACGTGCCGATGCTGCAGGTGAAGGAAATCTCGGATCTCATCGCGCAACGCCATCCCGAGGCGGTTTCGGGCGGCTTCGAGCCGACGATACCGGCGTTCCCGTAAGCCGCCCCCTCTCAACTTCCGCCGGGACGCAACGCGCGCGCCGCCGCGAGCACCCGTTGCAGGTAGTGGTCGCGCACGCCGAGCTCGGCGAGGTGCTTGAGGGTGCGCACGAGATACTCGATATTGGGGCCCCGGTCGCCTCCCCGGGTCGCAATCAGCCGCGCGGTCTGCTCGACGGACAGCCCGCCGGCATAGCCCGGGTGCAGAGGGTCGGCGATGAAAGCGAGGACCCGCACGTCGCTGCCGGGCAGGCGCGCGCGCAGCAGGCGCGGGTGATAGACGCCGCGCCGCATCTCGCGCTCCCACAGGGCTTCGAGCGCAGTGGAAACGTCGGAAGCCTCGACCCGGAAAGCGATGCCGCGGCAGGCACCACCCCGGTCGAGCCCCAGCACCAGGCCGGGCTGCTCCAGGGTGCCGCGCCAGCGGATCGAGTAGATGCAGAGCGCGCGGTGATAGCCGTAAACCAGCGCCGGGGCCCACTTTACATAGGGAAACCCCGGATCCCACATCAGCGATCCGTAGCCGAAGATCCACAGATCGCCCGCCGGCAACGCAAGCTCGGAGGGACAGGGGACCGGGGTATGGGTCATTGCGCGGCGCCCATCAGGCTCTCAACGCCTGAACGCCGCCTTGGGATTACGCAAGCCTCCAGGCAACGCTCCCTCCCGCGCGAAACGGCACCAGCTGGTCACGTCCGAAGGCCAGCTGCCGCGGCACCCGCCACTCTCTTTTGATCAGCGTGACGGTGTCGCGATTCAGCGGCAGGCCGTAGAACTGCGGCCCGAGGCGGCTGGCGAAGTTCTCCAGCTTGTCCAGTGCTCCTGCCGCGGCGAAAGCCTCGGCGTAAAGCTCGATGCCGGCGCGCGCGGTGTAGATGCCGGCACAGCCGCACTCCGCCTCCTTGGCATGGCGCGCGTGAGGGGCGCTGTCGGTGCCGAGGAAGAACTTGGGACTGCCGCCGGTTGCGGCCGCGATCAACGCTACCCGGTGCTCCTCGCGCTTCGCCACCGGCAGGCAATAATGGTGCGGGCGGATGCCGCCGGCAAACAATGCGTTGCGGTTGATGAGCAGATGGTGCGCGGTGATCGTCGCCGCCACGCGCGCCGGGGCGGAAGCGACGAATTGCACCGCATCGCGCGTCGTGACGTGCTCCAGCACGATCTTGAGGCCCGCGAAACGCCCGACGAGCGGCGCGAGCACCCGCTCGACGAACGTCTTTTCGCGGTCGAACACGTCCACCCCGGGGTCGGTGACCTCGCCGTGCACCAGGAGCGGCATCCGGTGCTTTTCCAGCGCCTCGAACACGCGATGGCACCGGGCGAGGTCGGTCACGCCGGCGTCCGAATGGGTGGTCGCGCCGGCCGGGTAGTACTTGACCGCGTGCACGACGCCGCTCGCCTTCGCCTTGATGATCTCCTCCGGCCGCGTGTTGTCGGTGAGATAAAGCGTCATCAGCGGCTCGAAACGCGCGCGCGCCGGCAGCGCGGCCAGGATGCGGTTGCGATACTTGAGCGCCAGCGCCGTGGTGGTCACCGGCGGCTTGAGATTGGGCATCACGATGGCCCGCGCAAAGCGGCGCGCGGTGTCGGGCAGTACCGCGCGCAGGTGTTCTCCGTCCCGCAGGTGCAGATGCCAGTCGTCCGGGCGGATGATGGTGAGGCGGGTCATGCCGGGTGCATGGTAAACGGGAATCGAGTCACCGGCCACGGCGTGGGCCTTTCTTCATCTCGAGCGCCATCCGGTAGAGGGTGTTTTTCTTCGCGCCGCTCAACTTCGTTGCAAGCTCCACCGCCCGGCTCAACGGCAACTCCCCGAGCAGCGCCTCCAGGATGCGCCGCGCCGCGCCGGGATCCGTGGCGGGTGTGTCCGCGCCTTCCACGATCAGCACGAATTCCCCGCGCCGGCGGTCCGGGTTCTCCGCCATCCATGCAGCCGCTTCTGCGAGCGTGCAAGCGCGTATGGTCTCGAAGAGCTTGGTGAGCTCCCGCGCCATCACGATGCGCCGCCCGCCTCCCAGCGCGGCGCGCAAGTCGCCGAGCGTGGCGACGACGCGATGCGGTGCCTCGTAGAACACCAGCGTGTACGGAATTGCCGCCACGGCCGCCAGCGCGCGCTTGCGCTCGCCCGGCCGCGCCGGCAGGAACCCGTAGAACAGGAAGTGCGGCGCCGCGAAACCGGACGCGGAGAGCGCGGCGACTGCGGCGTTCGCCCCGGGAACCGGCGTCACCGGGTAACCCGCATCGCGCGCCGCGGCGATCAGCAGCGCGCCCGGGTCGGAAATCGCGGGCGTCCCGGCGTCGGCGACCAGCGCGATCGACCGGCCCTCCGCCAGCAATCCGAGCACCTGCCCGGTCACGCGCCTTTCATTGTGCTCGTGGACGGCGATGAGGCGCCGGGTGATGCCGTAATGGGAGAGCAGCCGCCCGGTGATGCGCGTGTCTTCCGCCGCCACCGCATCCGCGTTGCTCAGCACGTCGAGCGCCCTCAAGCTGATATCGCGCAGGTTTCCAATCGGCGTCGCCACTACATATAATGTCGCTCTCCGCTTCCCCTCGCTCCCTTCATGCGCTGCGGCGTGTTCCATCGCTGGCTGGTCGTGCCCCTCGCTGCGGCGATACTATACGGCGGCACATCCGCATTGGCCAGCGAAGCCGAGGCCCCGCACATCGCGCTGCTGCTGCCGCTCGGTTCGAGCGCGTTCGGACGCCATGCCGAAGCTGTGAAGAACGGTTTTCTCGGCGCAGCCAAGATCCAGGGCGGCACGCCGCTGCCGCTGCGCATTTACGCGGTGGGCGATGATACGCGGCAGGTCGTGGAAGGCTACCGCAAGGCGCTCGCCGCCGGCGCCCGCTTCGTGGTGGGGCCGCTCACCCGCGACGGTGTCACGGCGGTCGCCGACGGCCCGGTGCCGGTCCCCACGCTCGCGCTCAACGTGCCGGAAGGCGGCGGAAGGCTGCCCGCCAACCTGTATCTGTTCAGCCTCCAGGCGGAAGCCGAGGCGCGGCAGGTGGCGCGTCTCGCCTACCTGGAGGGCCGCCGCAACGCGTTCACCATCAGCGGCGACACGCAGATCCTGAAACGTATCCACCAGGCGTTCGTCGAGGAATTCTCGCGTCTCGGCGGCACGCACGTCACGGAATTCGCCTACACGGCCGATCCCGCCGCGCTGTCCAGGCTCAAGCAGGCCGCCGGACTGGAAGTCGCCGATATGGCGTTTCTCGCGCTGGACTTTGCGCGCGCGCGTCTCACCCGGCCGTATCTCGACCCGCTGGCGCTCTACGCCACATCGCAGGTGCATCCCGGCAACGCCGGCCCGCTCGCCGGGTTCGACCTGGCCGGCGTGCGCTTCCTCGACATGCCGTGGCTGCTGCAACCCGACCATCCGGCGGTCATGGTCTATCCGCGGATGGATCCCCGCGATAGCGTCGAACTCGACCGCTTCTACGCGCTGGGAATAGACGCTCTCCGGATCGCACAGTCGCTGCTCGCCGGAGGATTTCCCGCCGCGCTCGATGGTGTCACCGGCCGCATCACGCTCGAGCGCGACCGGCAGTTCGCGCGCGGTCTCACCGCCGCGCAGTTCAGCCAGGGCAAGCCGGCGGTGGCGGGCAGGCCCCTCCCATGAACAAGCGCGGCGAACCTGCGGAGAGCCTCGCAGCCGCGTTCCTCGAAGGCCGGGGACTGAGGGTTCTGGCGCGCAACTACCGGTGCCGGTTCGGCGAGCTGGATCTCATCGCCGAGCACCGCGATACGCTGGTCTTCGTCGAGGTGCGCGCGCGCCGCTCGGAGGCTTTCGGCGGCGCGGCCGGGAGCATCACCAGGGCGAAACGGCGCCGGCTCCTCGCCACCGCGCGGCACTACCTCGCGCGCTCGGGCCTGCGGCGGCCGTGCCGTTTCGACGTGGTGTTGCTGCGCGGCGACGGCCCCGCGATCGAGTGGATCGAGAATGCGTTTGGTGAAGAAGGCGGCCGCCGGTAGAATAGCGGCGGGCATTCAACGGCTTCCCGCAACGTGGACCTCATCACGCGCATCAGCGAGAACTTTTCCGAGAGCGCGCATCTCAAACTGCAGGCGATGGATGCGCTCGCCGGGCCGATCGCGGCGGCGGCCGAGCGCATGGTGCGGTGCCTGAAGGGCGATCGCAAGATACTGAGCTGCGGCAACGGCGGCTCCGCCGCCGATTCGCAGCACTTCGCGGCGGAGATGTTGAACCGGTTCGAGATGGAGCGGCCGGGGCTGGCGGCGCTGGCGTTGACGACCGACACTTCGACCCTTACCTCGATTGCCAACGACTACGATTTCGACCAGGTGTTCTCCAAACAGGTGCGCGCGCTCGGCCACGCCGGCGACCTGCTGCTTGCGATCTCCACCAGCGGCAACTCGCGCAACGTGGTCGCCGCGGCGCAGGCCGCGCACGAAGCCCAGATGGGCGTGGTCGCGCTCACCGGGCGCAACGGCGGCAGGCTCGCCGAGGTCCTGCTGCCCGCCGACATCCACATCTGCGTGCCGGCGCAAAGCACGGCCCGCATCCAGGAAGTGCACCTGCTGACGCTGCACTGCCTGTGCGACGCGATCGATTGTCTATTAATGGGAGTCGAATGATGAGATACGCGATATGGCTGCTGCTGGCGGGGCTGCCCCTGATCCAGGGTTGCGCACCGGTGGTGCTGGGGGGCGCCGCCGCCACCGGCGTGATGGTGGTGGAGGACCGCCGCACCGTCGGCACCATCACCGAGGACCAGGGTATCGAGTTCAAGACTTCCAGCCGCATCGGCGAGCGCTTCAAGGACGGTTTGCACGTCAACGTGACCAGCTTCAACCGCTCGGTGCTGCTCACCGGCGAGGTGCCCGACGCCGCCACGAAGTCCGAAGCCGAGCGCATCGCGCGCGGCGTGGAAAACGTGCGCGGCGTCTATAACGAGCTCGCGGTCGCCGGCGTGAGTTCGTACACCACCCGCACCAACGATGCGATCCTCACCTCCAAGGTGAAGGCGCGCTTCGTGGACGCCCAGAAGTTCAACGCGCTGCACGTCAAGGTGGTCACCGAGAACAGCGTGGTCTACCTGCTGGGGCTCGTGAAGAGGCAGGAAGCCGCCGACGCCACCGAGGTCGCCCGCACCACCAGCGGCGTGCAGAAGGTGGTGCGGGTGTTCGAATACCTGGATTAGAACCACCACGGGCAATAAAGGAACCGCCGATTAACGCAGATTTAAAAGCTGATTTGCGGAAACTATCGGCGTTCGTCGGCGTTCATCTGCGGTTTCAATAATGGGCTCCGCGCCCGCATTCGAAGCTAAGATCTGCCCGCCGGGCAAGCTGGCGGCGCGGGTGAAATCGCTGAAGCGCCCTCTCGTGTTCACCAACGGCGTGTTCGACCTCCTGCACCGCGGGCACGTCACCTATCTCGCGCAGGCGCGCGCGCTCGGCGCGAGCCTCATCGTCGCCGTCAACGCCGACGCCTCGGCCAGGACGCTCGGCAAGGGGG
>JACOVL010000130.1 GCA_016177355.1 Betaproteobacteria bacterium
GAACGCCCGCAGCGCCGCCGCCATCGCCCGCTGGCGGGCAGGATCAACGCTGGTTTGTTCAACGACCGCAGTCATGCGAAGATTCTAGCAAACGCCGGCCTGGATGGCCGGTAAACCTGCGGGGAGGCGCTGACCATGTACATGAAACGTTTGGCTATCAGGGGATTCGCCGTGGCGCTGTGGCTGGGCGGGATGGCGGCGGCCGGCGCGGCGTCGAAGGAAGAGATCGACGCCGAAGTGCAGGAAGCGCTGGAGAACTTCTACAAGCAGACGAGCGCCGGCAAGCGGCTGGCGCAGAAGGCGGCCGGCATGCTGGTGTTCCCCAAGGTGATCAAGGCCGGCATCGGCATCGGCGGCGAGTACGGGGAGGGGGCGCTGCTGGTCAAGGGCGGGACCGTGGCGTACTACAGCACCGCCGCGGCCTCGATCGGCTTCCAGCTCGGGGCGCAGGTCAAGTCGCAGATCATCCTGTTCATGAACGGGAAGGTGCTGGCGGACTTTCGCAGGAGCCAGGGCTGGCAGGCGGGGGTGGACGGCAGCGTGGCGCTCGCCACCCTCGGGGCGGGCGGCGAGATCAGCACCGATACCGTCAAGGAGCCGATCATCGGCTTCATCTTCTCGAACAAGGGGCTGATGTACAACCTGACGTTCGAAGGATCCAAGCTCACCCGGATCGAGCGTTGACGGGAGCCGGAAAGGCTGCGGCGAGGCGCGTTTATAGCGCGAGGAATTCGCGGGACGGACGTCCGACGAACTCCTACAGGAAGGGCTCCGCGCGCTTCAGCAGATCGGCGATCCCGGGCTCGTTCGGATTGCGTGGTTTGCCCGGGTGGATGATCGAGACCTGGCAGGTTTCCGCCGCCTCCACCAGCTCGCGGTAAGTCCCGGCGTTGATATCCGCAATGATGGCCTGCTTGTTCGCATCGTAGGCGAACATGCGGTTGTTGAGGTTGGTGCACTCGTTGCAGGTGGTGCAGCGCGGCGTCTCGATGTACGGGTCGTCGGACGGCTGTTCCGGCTCCGCGGCCTCGACAGCGGCGGATTTCGCCGCGGCGGCCGCGGACGCCGCCGCCGGGGCCGCGGGCTTCGCTTCGCGCTTGAGCGCCTCGATCTCGCGTTGCTTCTGTTCTTCCCAACCCTTCCGTTCCCGGGCGAGGAGCCGTTCCGCCTGCGAGCTGTGTATGCCGCCCAGTTCCTGCAGGCTGTGCCACATCTCGCGGCAGCGCTGCGCGGCGGAAAGCAGCTTCTCGTCAACCAGCGCGCGCTGCAACGCGTGATCGCCATTGACCATCTGGAGATACGGAACCTTCCCCGCGACGGCCGGCGCGCCCGTGAGGCTGCTGCCGACCGGGACCATGCTGCCGTTCCATTCGGCCTGCGGCACGACCGCGAAATGCCGCGCATAGCGCGGATCGCACGCGATGAAATCGACGAACGTGAACGCCACTGGCTCGGTTACGTTCTGACGGGCCTCGTCCTCGTAGCCGAACTCGTGCACCGGCCAGTCGGCCTCGGGCTGCGGGTTGCCGTCGAGCGCGACGCGCGCGGCCCACTCCGGGCCCGCGGCGGGGTCGTAGGTGAACGCCGGGAACGCGCGCGACTGCATGGCAGCGGCGGCGAGGAGATAGGGCGGCAGCGTCCTGGCGCCGTGCGGCGATCCCGAGAACACGCTGAACAGGGCGGGGCCCGCGAAGGTGAGCCCCGCGAGGATCCCGCGCCGCGCCTGGTAGAGGTGGGAGCTGCTCGCCTGCAGCACGTAGACGTTGCCGAGGCCCATCGCCATCCTGCCGAGTTGCGCAGCGGGGGCAATGAAGCCCCGGTGTCCCGCGCGCAATGCCGGCTCCTCGAGAACGTCGCTCACCTGCACCACGATCTTGATCGGCATCTCGGAGGCGAGGATCTCCATCAGGATTGCGTGCTCGGGCCCGTGCAGGTGTTCCGAGCCGATGCAGACCAGGTAGTCGGGGAACAGGCCCAGGTCCTTCGCTCCCACCGAGCTCTCGTCGAAATCCGCGAAAAACGGATCGTGCGTCGCCTCCACGTAGAGCCCCTCGATTTCGAGCTCGGCGATGGCGATCGCTTTCACGACGTCGACGATCTCCGGCAGGCGGGTGCGGAATGCAGACTGCGCGTCCCGGCAGCTCGCGAACGCGCCGGACTCGAGGTCGTCCGCCCGGCCCCCGCCGGCCTGCCCGCGCGACCGATGCGCTTTCAGCACGGTGAGCGCCCGCTCGACTCGCTGGCGGCGGCTGTCCGGCAGCGGGTCCTTGCCCGAAACCTGCGCGAGCGTGCTCGACAGCGCCTGGAAATCGAACGCATCCTCCATGCCCGTCCCGACCGAGGCTTTGAGCCGGGCCGCGCTCGTGCCCGCGCCGGAGCGGACGAAATCGGCCTGCAGGATGTCCGACAGCTTGACGATGAGCCGCGTGATCTCCCGGTCGAAACGCTCGGCCTTTTGCTGTTGCAGGGCGCGCCAGGCGTGCGTGATGAGCCGCGTCGGCAGTCCGTAAGTGCAATCGACGACTTCTCCGTCGACCTTCAGCGCGGCGCGCGCCCGGCCGAGACTGCCGGCGAGCGCCGGGTCACCCGGCGCCCCGATCCGCTCCGCGGCCAGGTCCCACAGCCGGGACAGCGGGCCGGTGTCGCCATTCGCGGCCAGCGTCCGGATTTCACGCTCGAGACGCAGCACGTGCCGGCGCGTCGCCTCGCCCTCGATGCCGCGCGGGGCGATGGCCTGCAGGATACCGTTGACCAGGGCCGTGAGGGACTGGATGCCGGTCTCGTCGGCGCGGCCCGCGACCAGAACCAGCGGGAAGTCGTAGCGCAACCGCGTCAGGTCCCCGAAGCGGGCCAGCAGGCCCGGCCGCAGGTGCAGCCCGTCCGCGGCCTGCAGGCTCGCGCCCATCCGCTTGCCGGTCAGGTGGAAGGCGACGTGCGCTTGAAGTTCGGGACCCATGGCGCGATCAATCCGCTGCCTGCGGCCAGACCGTGAACTTGTCGAGCTCCGTCTCGAGCCCGCGCTGGATGAACTCGGGGGTGCGCAGCTGCGTGATCGCGCGCACGTCCTCGTAGCACGGGACCTCGGGGTTGTGGTACAGGATGCCGACCGGAATCGGGTCCTCGACCGATGCGATCTCGCGCGCCCGGTTGAGATCCGTGGGGTCGTACTCCTGCTGGTTCTTGTAGAGTTTGCCCAGGGCGGGGCTCACGTGCAGGCCCTTCTCGTGCGTGAGCAGCAGGGTCCGGTTCGGATCGTGCAGCCAGGGATCGAACAGGTTCGGCAGGAACTCCGGACAGCGCTGGATGATGCGCACGAAGGAGCAGCCCTTGTGGTGGAAGGCCCGGGAAATGATGTCGTAGACCAGCTCCGGGATCCAGTCCACGGCCTGCGCGACGAACGACACGTTCTGGATCCCGAGCGTCACGGTGAGGGGGTTCAGCGCATCGAGCCAGGCGCCGCGCGGCGTGGTCTTGCTGCGCAGGCCCTTCGGCGTAGTGGGGGAGGCCTGCATCTTGGTGAGGCCGTAGATGTGATTGTCGTGGACCATCACGGTCAGGTTCATGTTGTAGCGGATGGCGTGCACCCAGTGGGCCGCGCCGATGCTGCAGCAGTCCCCGTCGCCGGTATTCACGAAGACGTGCAGGTCCGGGCGCGCGAGCCGGATGCCCTCCGCGATCGGCAGCGCCCGGCCGTGAATACCGTGAAAGCCGTAGGTCTTCATGTAATGCGGAAAGCGGCTCGAGCAGCCGATGCCGGAGACGAACACGGTCTTCTCCGGGCGCAGCTTCTCGTCGCGGCACAAGCGCTGGACCGCGGTGAGGATGGCGTTGTCGCCGCAGCCGGTGCACCATCGCGGAATGCTGCCCTGGTACTCCTCGAGGTTGTGCTCCTCCTCGTACATCCGCATCAGGCATTCGTGGGCTCGCGTCGTCATGGTCAGCGCCTTCCCTGCACCAGCTTGTTCGAGATCACGCGGTAGATCGCGTCCGGCTTGATCGGCTGGCCGCGCACCTCGCTCCAGCAGTCGACATCGGCGAGATAGCGCGCCCGCAGCAGCATGGCGAGCGCGGAATATCGGCGATTGTTCTCGTCGATCAGCGCATCCTCGGGGTTGTCGCACCAGTTCGCCTCGATCGTCATCGCCTGCTTGAAGCGCTCCAGGATCTCCTTGATTCCGCCCGGCATCGGCTGGAGGAAGCGCAGGTGGAGCGAGGAGACCCGGCGGCCTTCGGCGCGCAGGCGCTCGACCGCCTCCTCGATCGCGCCCTGGGTGCTGCCCCAGCCGATCACCAGCAGATCGCCTTCCTCCCCGCCGAACACCGGCGGGGTCTTGAGCGTCTTCTGCAGCGCCGCGAGCTTCAGGCTGCGATGCCGCAGGCTTTCCTCGTTGATCTCGGGGTCGTAGGCGACGTGGCTCAGGCGGTCGTGCGCGAGCCCGGTCAGCGTATGCATGCCGTGCGGCTGGCCGGGCACGAAGCGGCGCGCGAGCCCGGTGAGCGGGTCCCAGTCGTACGGTTTCGCGCCCTCGGGCGCCGGACTCTGGTCCACCGGGGGCGCGAGCCAGGCCTCGCTGAACGTCGGCCGCGGGAACGGCTGTTGCGAGGTCGCGAGGTTGGCGTCGGAGAGCACGACCACCACCACGTTGAAGGTTTCGGCGATCTTGCGCGCGGTGATGATCGAATAGAAGCAGTCTTCGATGCTGCTCACCGCCATCACCACCTTGGGCGCGTCGCCGTGGCTGCCGAAGCAGGCTGCGAGCAGGTCGCCCTGTTCCGCCTTGGTCGGCAGGCCGGTACTGGGGCCCCCGCGCTGCACGTTGACCACCACCAGCGGGATCTCGCACATCACGGCGAGCCCCAGCGCCTCCTGCTTGAGGGAATAGCCCGGGCCGGACGTGATGGTGACCGCGCACTTGCCGGCATAGGAGGCGCCGATCGCGAAAGCGCAGGCGGCGATCTCGTCCTCCGCCTGGTGTACGACGCCGCCCACCTTCTCGAACACCTCGCTCAGGTAGTGCGAGGCCGAGGTCGCGGGCGTGATCGGGTACATCGCGCACACTTCCATCCCCGAAGCGAGGATACCGAGGGCGATCGCGGTGTTGCCATTTACCACGATTCGCGGCTCCTCCACGCGGGCCGCGGGGACGCGGTACTTGAAATCGAGACGGGATTCGGCCCACCGGAAGCCGGCTTCGAGCAGCGCCACGTTGGCCTTGATCACCTTTTCTTCCTTGTTGCCGAAGGTGAAAGCCACCTGGTCGCGGGCGAGCTGCAGATCGAGGCTGTAGAGGTTGCAGAGCATCCCGAGCACGAACATGTTCTTGCCCCGGCGCGGATCGGCGACGAGCGCCTTGCACTCGCGCTCCATCGGGATCTCCCGCACGTCGTAGCCCTCCTTAACCAGCCGGTCGCAGGTCTCGCGGTAGGCCGCGGCGATCTTCGCGTCCGGGTGGTCGCGCCACATGCTCTCGAGCAGGATGATGCAGCCCGGTTTGAGTTCGCGTTCGCGCACGCGCCCCAGCAGCACCTGCTCGTTGAAGGCGACCACCAGGTCGGCCTCGTTCCCGCCGTTGGTGACGCGCCTGGATCCGATGCGGATTCGGTTGCCGCTCGCGCCCTCGATGCTGCGGGCGGGCGGCTGGATTTCGGCGGGTATGATCTCGACGGTCCACACGCCGTTGCCCATCCGGGCGGCGATCGCGCCCAATGATTGCCCGCAGCGCTGCGCGCCTTCACCCGAATCGCTGACGATCTCGATGACGTGCTCGGCGAGCGTGATGGCCGGCTTCGCGCCGCCGGCGCGGCTGGCGGTCCCGGGTTCGGTGGCGTGCTCCAGCGCGGTCGTATCGTTCATGGTCTGATTGTCAATGTTGTGTCGCCGCCGGACGCCCGCTCAGGCGAGGTGAGGTGCACGCGGGCAAAGGACTTCTCCGCAAAGTCGATGCCGAAGAGCTTGTCGTCGCTGCCGGCCCGCTCGGGCAGGTACACCGTGTCCGTATCCCGAATGCCGAGCCAGGTCTTCATGCTGCGCGCGGCCTTGCGCCCGGCGCCCATCGCCTCGATCACGGTGGCGGCGCCGGTCACGATGTCGCCGCCGGCGAAGACGCCGGCCAGCGAGGTGGCGAGGTTCCCGTCCACCTCGATGTAGCCGCGGCGGTTCAGCTTCAACCTCGAAGTCTGGCCGATGATCGGATTGGCATGGGTGCCGATGGCGATCACCACCGTGTCGGCCTCGAATTCGAACTCGCTTCCCGGGATGGGCACCGGGCCGCGCCGGCCGGATTCGTCCGGCTCCCCGAGCTCCATGCGAATGCACCGCATGCCGCGCACGTTGCCCTTGCCGTCGCCGAGGATCTCGATCGGGGTAGTGAGCCAGTGAAATTCGATGCCTTCCTCCTCCGCGTGGTGCACCTCTTCGAACCGCGCCGGGCTTTCGGCTTTCGTCCTGCGATAGATGCAGTAAACCTTCTCGGAGCCGAGCCGCTTGCAGACGCGGGTCGCGTCCATCGCCGTGTTGCCGGCGCCGACCACCGCCACGCGCCGCCCGAGCGGCAGCGGCGTGTCGTGGCCCGGATCGCGGGCGCACATCATGTTGCAGCGGGTGAGCAGCTCGTTCGCCGACAGCACGTTGTTGAGCGAATCGCCGGGGATGCCCATGAATCTGGGGTAGCCCGCCCCGGTGCCGATGAAGACGGCATCGAATCCCATCTCGCCGATCATCTGCTCGATCGTGAACAGCCGCCCCACCAGCGTGTTGCACTCGAACCGGACCCCGAGCTTCCTCAGGTTGTCGATCTCGGCGTCGATCACCTCGTTGGGCAGCCGGAAATCGGGAATGCCGTAGCGCAGCACGCCGCCGGGGACGTGAAAGGCCTCGAACACCGTGACCTCGCAGCCGGCCTTGGCCATATCGGCCGCGCACGCCATCCCGGCCGGGCCCGAACCGACGATCCCGACCCGGAAGCCGTTTGGCTCGATGTGCGGGACGCTGGTCCAGCGCTCCTTGATCGCCCTGTCGCCGACAAAGCGCTCGAGGCGGCCGATTGCGACCGGCTCCAGGTTCTCGCCGACGGGGCAGGGGCCTTCACACTGCGTCTCCTGCGGGCAGACGCGGCCGCACACGGAGGCGAGCAGGTTGGCGTCGGTGATGACGTCGTAGGCGCCCCGGAAGTCTTTCTCTCCAATCTTCCGGATGAAACCGGGGATGTCGATGCCGACCGGGCAGCCTTCGACGCACGCCGGGTCCGGGCAAAACAGGCAGCGCTCGGATTCCCGCAGCGCGTCTTCGACGCTGAAAACGCAGGTAACTTCGCTGAAATTCCTCGAGCGCTCGCGGGGATCCTGCTCGCGCGCGTGCGTCCGTTCCTGCGGTATCGTGCGTATCGTCCGTTTCTTCGCCATGCTAGCCGCCTGCCACCTCTTCGAACGGGTCGGGCAGCGCGAGCGCCTCTTCCACCGCGCGCTCGGGCGGGATTTTCATCCGGCAACTTTCCGACCAGCGGTCGAGAGCCGATTTTTCCTCGGCCGCGAAGCGCTTGAGCCGCGTCGTGAGATCCTCGAAGTCGACCTGATGGCCGTCGAAATCGGGGCCGTCGACGCACGCGAACTTTACCTGCCCGCCGACCCGCACGCGGCAGCCGCCGCACATTCCGGTGCCATCCACCATCACCGGGTTCAGGCTGACCACGGTCCTGATGTTGTGGGGACGCGTCGCCTCGGCGCACGCCTTCATCATCACGGGCGGGCCGATCGCGACGATCTCGCCGATGTCCGGGTGCGCGGCGATCGCGCGCTTCACGCCTTCCGTCACCGGCCCCTTCACGCCCACCGAGCCGTCGTCGGTGCAGAGGATCAGCTCGTCGCAGCAGCTGCGGAACCTGTCCTCCCAGAAAATCAGTTTCCAGGTGCGGAAGCCGATCACGCCGATCACGTAGGCGCCGGCCTCCTTGAAGCCGCGCGCCTGCGGAAACACCGGCGCCACCCCGAGCCCGCCCCCCACGCAAACGACTTTCTTCGCGCCGCTGGCGCGGCTCGGGACGCCCATCGGCCCGACCAGCGCGTGGAGCGAGGCGCCGACCTGGCACGTCTGCTGCATTTCCCGGGTGGTCTTGCCGACCGCCTGGACGACAAGCGTGATCGTGCCCTTGCCGCGGTCGAAATCGGCGAGAGTGAGCGGAATGCGCTCGCCCTCCGCGTGGGACATGACGATGACGAACTGGCCCGACTGCGCGGCCTTCGCCATCAGCGGGTGGCGGATTTCCAGCAGGAACGTGACGTCCGAGAAGTCCTCTCGCGCCACGATCTCGAAACTTGAGTCTTTTCTTGTGCCGGGCATTGTTGATGCCCGCGAGCCGGCTGCTTTCAGCGACCCAATCCGGCCTGCGGGAACCTTTTCCGCAATCTAGTGGTTTTGCGGCGGCGGCGATTTGATCTAACTCAAGAAGATCGCAAGTTCCCTGCTGGTAACCTTATGATGTTGCTGGGAATTCCACATACCGGGCGTTTGTCGGGCCTGGGCGCGGACATGCTCCCCAGGCGGAGGAGTCGGCACTGCGGTCGCCCTGCGTCAGCCCGCGACCGGATGATTGGCGAGCTTCTCGAGCGCGCGGACCAGCGCCGAGTGGTCCCACTTCGCGCCGCCGCTCGCGGCGCACGAGTTGAACAATTCCTGCGCGGTGGCGGTGTTGGGCAGCGACATGCCCATCGCGCGCGCGCCCTGGAGCGCGAGGTTGAGATCCTTCTGGTGCAGTTCGATGCGGAAGCCGGGGTCGAAGGTGCGTTTGATCATGCGCTCGCCGTGGACTTCGAGGATGCGCGAGGCGGCGAATCCGCCCATCAAGGCCTGGCGCACTTTGGCGGGATCGGCGCCGGCCTTGGCCGCGAACACCAACGCCTCGGCGACCGCCTCGAGGTTGAGCGCGACGATGATCTGGTTGCACACCTTGCAGGTCTGCCCGTCGCCGTTGCCGCCCACCAGCGTGATGTTCTTGCCCATCAGCTCGAACACCGGCTTCACCTGGTCGAACGCCGCCTGATTGCCGCCGACCATGATGGTGAGCGCGGCGTTCTGCGCGCCGAGCTGGCCGCCGGACACCGGCGCATCGAGGTATTCACATCCTAATTCATTGATTCTTTTAGCATATTTCTTTGTCTCCAGCGGGGAGATCGAGCTCATGTCCACCACGATCTTGCCTTTCGAGAGGCCTTCCGCGACGCCGCTCGCGCCGAACAGCACCTTCTCGACGTCCGGCGTGTCGGGGACCATGGTGATGACGATCCCGGATTTCTGCGCGACTTCCTTCGCGCTCGCGCACGCTTTGCCGCCCGCGGCGGCCAGCTCCTGCGGCACGCCGCTGCGGGAATGGAGAAAGAGCGTGTGGCCGCCCTTGATGAGATTGCCCGCCATGGGCTTGCCCATGATGCCGAGGCCGATGAAGCCGATGTTGCTCATAGATACCCCCAAAGCGCGAAAAAGCCGCGGAACAAGCGGATGTTACCCGGTACCGGGGCCCGTTGCCCCGCTCTTCGCCGGGCCCAGGTACTTCTGGTTGACGATCACGATGGCGAGCAGCGCGAGGCCGATGCCGTCGGTGATGTAGCCCGGCTTGATCAGCAACACCGCCGCGATGAAGAGCGCCACGCGCTCCCAGGGACGGGCCGGCGCCAGCAGGTAGCCGTGCAGCCCGGCGGCGAGCGCCATGCAGCCGATCGAAGCGGAGACGAACGCAAGCAGGCTCGCGTGCCACTCGTCCCAGCCGTTCAACATCAGCAGCGCGGGCTCGTAGATGAACATGAACGGCACGATGAAGCCCGCCGCGCCCACGCGCACCGCCGCCCAGCCCGATTCCCAGAGGTTGGCTTTGGCGAGCCCCGCCGCGGCATAGACCGCGAGCGCGACCGGCGGCGTGATCGCGGACAGGATCGCGAAATAGAACGCGAACATGTGCGCCGCGGGCACCGGGGCCTTGAGCTGGATCAGCGCCGGCACCAGCAGCGACACCATGACGATGTAGGCCGGCGTGGTCGGCATGCCCATGCCGAGTACGATGCCGGCGAGCATGGTGAGGATCAGCGCGAGCAGCAACGTCTCCTGCGCGAGGCCGACGACGAAGGCGGTGAAGTTCACCGCGGCGCCGGTCAGGAAGATCACGCCGATGATGATGCCGGCGCAGGCGCAGGCGAGCGCCACCGCGATCGAGTTCCTGGCCCCGTCCTCGAGCGCGCTCCAGACCGTGCGCCAGCCGATGCCCGCGCGCGTGGATTTGCGCAGCATCGCCACCGGGATGCAGGAGAGCGTGCCGGCCAGCGCGCAATACGGCGCGCTGTAGCCCGCGATCAATCCGAACAGGACGACGACGAGCGGGATGAACAGATGGCCGCGCTCGCGCATCACCTGCCCGAGCCGCGGGATCTCGGAGCGCGGCAAGCCGAGGAGACCGACGCGCTTCGCCTCGAAGTGCACGGCGAAGAACACCGCCACGTAGTATAGGATCGCGGGGATGATCGCCCAGACGGTGACCTGGAAGTAGGAGACGGCGAGAAACTCCGCCATCACGAACGCGGCGGCGCCCATGATCGGCGGCATGATCTGGCCGCCGGTGGAGGCGACCGACTCGACCGCCGCGGCGAACGGCGGGCGGAAGCCGGAGCGCTTCATCAGCGGGATCGTGATCGGGCCGTCCACCAGCACGTTGGCGACCGCGCTGCCGGAAACCGTGCCGAACAGGCTCGAGCTGACCACCGCGACCTTGCCGGGCCCGCCGGCGGTGTGTCCCGTCAGCGACAGCGCGAAATCCATGAACAGCTGCCCCACGCCGGTGCGCTCCATGAACGCTCCGAACAGCACGAACATGATCACGAACGTGGCCGAGACGCCGAGCGTGGGGCCGAAGATGCCCTCGGTCGTGAGGTACATGATCTCGATCATCTGTTCCGGGCGCGCGTTGCCGACGAAATAGCCGTAGATCAGGAACAGGATCGCCGTCGCCGGCAGCGCCCAGCCGATCACGCGCCGCGTCGCGTCCAGCACCAGCAGCGTGAAGATCGTGCCGAGCGCGAGCTCCACCGTCTCCGGGTCCTCGACGTAGACGAAGCGCGTGATGAGGCGCTCGTGCTCCCACCAGACGTAGAAGATCAGGGCCGCAGTCGTTGCGATCAGCAGCCAGTCGAGCCAGGACGCGTGCGCGGCCGCCCCGGCCCCCACGGTCCCGCCGGCGTCGTCGCGCAGCAGGTGCTCTTCCGCCGTCGTGGCGCGCTGGACGAGGCTGGGATAGAGCAGGAACACCAGCGTCATCGCGAACAGCAGGTGGGCGCCGCGGAAGAAAAACGCCTGCGGCGCGCCGATGAACGCGATCGTCAGGTGATAGACCGACATGCCGACCGCGGTGAGCGCGATCGCGCCCTTGAGGAAGCTGCCGTAGGAAACGCTCATGCGGCGGCCAAAAAAATAGCGGCGCGGGAATTCGCGCCGCCGTCAGCGTCTCGCGCGCCTAGAGCGCCTTGACTTCCCGGTAGTACTTGCGCGCGCCGGGATGGTAGGGCACGCCGACGTCGATCGCCAGGTCCTTGGCTTTCAACCCCTTGACCGCGGCGACGACGTTGCCGAGATGGTCCGTGTTCTGGACGAGCGCCCTGGTAATCTTGTAGACCAGGTCCTCCGGCGTGGAGCAGCGCATCATGAGGTGGGTCCAGGTGCCGATGGTCTGGATGTCCTTGTCCTGCCCGGGGTAGCTGCCGGCCTTGATGATGCGCTTGTCGTAGCCCTTGTTGATCTTCTGCAGCTCCGACAGCTTGAGACTGGTCAGATCGAGCACCTGGATCTTCCGCGCGGACCCCAGGTCCATGACAGCCGAGGCCGGGACCGTCGTGATCAGCGTGAAGACCTGGGCGTGCCCGTCCTTGAGCTGCCCGACCGAGTCGGTGTAGGAGCCGAAGTTCACCTTGCGCAACTTGGAGTAGTCGAGCCCGTAGACTTTCAGGAAATCACGGGTCATCTGCTCTCCCGTGTTGCCCTTCTGCTGCGTGGTCAATACCTTGCCCTTCAGGTCCGCGCCGGTCTTGACGCCGGCGTCCGCCAGCACCACGGCATGGAAGTACTGGAAGTAGAGCGTGGCGACCTGGCACACGTTGTCGGTTTTCTGCTTGAACGGGTCGTTGCCGCGTACGCCGTCGTAGGTCGAGACGGAATTGCCGAAACCCATCTCCGCCTTGTTGTTCTGCACGCCGAGCACGTTGGAGATGCCCGCTCCCGGCGCCACCTGCACGTTGGTTCCGGGGACATCCTTCTGCACGATGCCCTGGATCGCGCCCGCCAGGGGGTACCACGAGCCGCCCTGCGGCCCGGACATGATCCTGATGAGTTGCGCCGCGGCCGGGGCGCTGAACAGGACGGCCGCCATTGCCATTGCGCATAGCCGCCCGAAGCGTATGACAGTCATGATCCCCTCCTGGTGGTGGTTCGCATTGCCGCATTGCGGCAAGCGTTTTTACTGCCGGGATTGTGTCGCTGCCCCCGGCCCACGTCAAGCAAGGTAAGGCTTGACCCATCCCAGCCCGGCGTCGGTGGTCGTGGCCGGCTTGTACTCGCAGCCGATCCAGCCCCGGTAGCCGAGGCGGTCAATGTGCCCGAACAGGAAGTCGTAATTGATCTCGCCCGTGCCCGGCTCGTGGCGCCCCGGGTTGTCGGCGAGCTGCATGTGGGGTATCAATTTTATGTTCGTCGAGAGGGTCGCCGCGAGGTCGCCTTCCATGATCTGCATGTGGTAGATGTCGTACTGCAGGAACAGGTTGTCCGAGCCGACCGCCGTGATGATGTCGAGCGCCTGTTTCGTGTTGGTGAGGAAGAAGCCGGGGATGTCGCGCGTGTTGACCGGCTCGATCAGCAGCCTGATGCCGGCCGACTTGAGCCAGGTCGCCGCGAATTGCAGGTTCATAATGAAAGTCTCGCGCGCCTGGACCGGGTCCAGGTTCGTCGGCCGGATGCCGGCGAGGCAGTTCAACTGCTTGCAGCCGAGCGCGGTCGCGTACTCGATCGCTTTCCCGACGCCGTCCTTGAATTCCCCGACGCGGCGGGGATGGCAGCCGATGCCGCGCTCGCCCGCCGCCCAGTCGCCGGCCGGCAGGTTGTGCAACACTTGCTCGAGCTTGTGCTTCCGCAGCAGCCCGGCGAGCCGGTCCTTGTCGTGATCGTAGGGAAAGAGGTACTCGACGCCCTCGAACCCGGCCTGCGCGGCCGCGCCGAAGCGGTCGGTGAACTCGAGCTCGTTCCACAGCATCGTGAGATTGGCGCAGAACTTCGGCATGGCGTTTCCCCGTGCGTTAAGTGCGTTGAATGGCGCATGGCCCGCGTCCATTCCAACGCACGCGGAGTCAATTCTATAATGGGCGCGCATGGAAGAGCACAGGAAGAACATCGTCGCGCTGCTGCTCGCCGCCGGAGCCGGGGCGCGCTTCGGGGGCGAGAAGCTGCTGCACCCGCTGGAGGACGGCGTGGCGATCGCCGCGCACGCGGCGCGGAACCTCCTCGCGGTGACGCCCGACGTGATCGCGGTGGTGCGCTGGGGCGATTTCCCGCTCTACGACATGCTGGAGCAGGAGGGTTGCCAGGTCACGATGTTCCGGGACGCAGCGCGCGGCATGGGCGCGAGCCTCGCCCACGGCGTCGCCGAGGCGCGCGCCGCGGACGGCTGGCTGGTCGCGCTCGCCGACATGCCCCGGATTTCCCCCGGAACCATCCGCGGCGTCATCGCCGCGCTGGAGCAGGGCGCGCTGATCGCGGCTCCCGCCTACAAGGGCGAGCGCGGACACCCGGTCGGGTTCGGCGCCAAGCTGCGCGACGAACTGCTTGCGCTCGGCGGCGACCAGGGCGCGCGCGCGGTGCTGGAGCGGCACCGCGATGCGGTGAAGCTGATCGAGTGCGACGATGCCGGCGTGCTCTACGACATAGACCGCAAGAGCGATCTCGTATGAAACCGCCGATGAACGCCGATGGACGCCGATAACCCAAACGCAAGACCGAAGCTGATCCCTGATTTTTTCGGTGTTTATCGGCGTTTATCTGCGGCTAATTCTTGTTCTTGATTTTTCGGATGAATACTGCCACAAGAATTCCGCGCGGCGTCTGGATGCTCGGCTTCGTCAGCCTGTTCATGGACGTCTCTTCCGAGCTGATCCACAGCCTGCTGCCGGTGTTCCTGGTGACGGGCCTCGGCGCCACCATGTTCGCGGTCGGGATCATCGAGGGCGTCGCCGAGGCGACTGCACTGATCGTAAAAGTTTTTTCAGGTGCGATCAGCGATTATCTCGGCCGGCGCAAGGGCCTGACCGTGCTGGGTTACGGCCTCGGCGCGGCGTCCAAGCCGCTGTTCGCGCTGGCGCTCACGGTGCACTGGGTGTTCGTCGCGCGCTTCATGGACCGGATCGGCAAGGGCATCCGCGGCGCGCCGCGCGACGCCTTGATCGCAGACTTGACACCGCCGGAAATACGCGGAGCGGCGTATGGATTGAGGCAATCGCTGGATACCGTCGGCGCATTTGTCGGGCCTCTGCTGGCGGTCGGATTGATGCTCGCCTGGGCGAACGATTTCCGGGCGGTGTTCTGGTTCGCCGTCATACCCGCCGTTCTGTCGGTGCTGATCCTGGTGTTCGGCGTGCAGGAGCCCGGCACGGGAAGGGACCGCGGCAAGGCAGTGTCCCCCATCCGCTGGCGGACGCTCGGTGAGCTCAGCCGTAATTACTGGTGGGTCGTCGCCGCGGGCGGCATCTTCACCCTGGCGCGCTTCAGCGAGGCATTTCTCATACTGCGCGCCCAGCAGCTCGGCCTGGCGGATGCCTACACGCCGCTGGTTCTGGTGGTCATGAACGTTGTATTTGCCGTGTCGGCTTACCCCTTCGGCAAGCTGGCGGACCGCGTGAGCCATCAATTCCTGCTCGTCGCCGGACTCGCCGTGCTGATCGTCTCCGACGTGACCCTGGCCCAGGCGCAGGGGCTCGTTGCCGTCGCCGCCGGTGTCGCCCTGTGGGGATTGCACATGGGCATGACGCAGGGCTTGCTCGCAACGATGGTCGCCGGCACGGCCCCGGCCCATTTGCGCGGCACCGCTTTCGGATTCTTCAATCTCGCGAGCGGCGTCGCGATGTTGGTCGCCAGCGTTCTCGCCGGACTGTTGTGGGACCGGCTGGGCGCAGCCGCCACTTTTTACGCCGGGGCCGTATTTTCAGTGCTGGCCCTGACCCTGCTGCTGCTGCGCCGGCGTTCATGACTGGCCGCCGCTCGTCAGGCGTGCGTTGAAGCGCGCATGCCGCCACAGCCAGGCGAGCGCGAGGAAGAACAGCGTGAAGGCGAGGGCGGCGTACCACTCGAGGATATTTTCGAGCCGGTTCTTGAGGTCTTCGCCGCCGAGCCACGGCGGCGCGAATACCTGGGCGAGGCCGATGACGAGCGTGACGGCGCAGAGGCCGATCAGCAGGCGGTCCATCCGCGCGGGCGGGGCGATTTTACCGGCACGGGCCAGCCGCCACAGCGCCCCGCTCGCGATCAGCATGCACAGGAAAGTGAGGCCGAAATAGAAGATCACGCCGTAACGCCGCATCCAGCGGTAGGCCTCTCCCTCGGTGCCGAGGAAAGTACCGTAGAGCACGAGGAATATTCCTGCGAGCACGCCCAGCCACGGCAGCACGCGCAGCAGCCTGCGCGCTTCCGTATCCATACTTCTCAGCCACGCCGCGCACAGCAGCCAGGTCAGCGCCTGCAGCACGGCCGCCGGCAACACCAGCGCGCGGAAGATGTGGTTCGGCAGGTCGTGCCGCCCGGCGCGGCTGATCGAGACGCAACCGTCGAAAAACGGATTGCAGGCCGGGATGAGCTCAAGCGAGATCGAGAGCCACAGCGCCGCCAGCGCGGCAGCTACGGGAAGCAGTCCCGCGACAAGCGGCAGGGGCCAGAGATGACCGGCCGGCCCGGCTTTCGGGACGTCGGCTTCCGACATGCCGGGATTTTAACGCGATTCTTTGACGCCCCAGCCCGAGTCGGTGTGGGACTACCACGAGTCCATCCGCATGACGCGCCAGTTTTTATTCGCGGCAAAAAAAGAGCCGCGCCGCATGCGCTCGCATTGCGGCCGGCTCGTCGGCGTCGGATCGCGGTCAATGCCGCGACCGGTTTGATTTCCGCTCTATCGGTCCCGGATCAATCGCTGTCGGGGCTTTTCCCAAATACATCGTTATATTGGGCCACCGGCCGCGCTTGTCTCGCCGACCTGCCCGCAACGCCTGCGCGTGGGGTAACGTCTCTACCCGTGAAATCGGAGTAAGTGAACTTCAGAGCGCCGGGGAGACACTCCGCATAAATAGAGTTAACGTTGTCCCCTCTCATAAGCTCGAGCTGGACCAGGAGAGAGTTACAATTAATCTCTCCCGCAGCCTGCGCCGCAGAATGAATCCCCACCAGCATTGCCGCAGAGGCTGCGAACAACGCCAATTTCCGAATGGTAAGTTTGCTTTTCATGGCGATAACCTCCGTGAAACACGAAGACGAAATTGTCCCCGTACGACAGAAGACCGGCAATCCGCCGAAAAGCTTACGAGGGGAGGCTCGAATAAGTTTGCTATGATAGCCGTCGATTCACCAACCTAATAAAGACCGATCCCCGCCTTTTCAGGGAGGGCGTGACGTATGCATCCATTTGCCGCTGCGGTCGCCGGCCTGATGTTGTCGCTGTCGGTGCTCCAGCCCGCTTGGGCTGCTCAGCATCGGGCCGCGACGCCAGAAAGCGCCTTCAAATCACATGGGCACAACAAGATGCCGGGGCTTGAGATCCGCGTGCTCGCAGGCGCGTGGGGCAATGTTCGCACCGAAGACATTGAAACTGTGCTCTACTCGGTTGCGGCGGTGCTGCTCGAGAATTTTCCGGGCAAGCGTTTGAACCCCATCCTCGTTGCGCCTTCCGACAAGGAGCCGTTGACCCTTTATGAAAAAGGGCCGAACAACGAATACCAGGTCTATCTCACTGCCCAGGACAAAAATTGGGCGCAGTATGCCTATGAGTTCGCGCATGAGCTGGGTCACATCCTCGCCCATTACGAGCGCCACGCCTATTCCGGCACGACGGCACATAATCAGTGGTTTGAAGAAGCCTTGTGTGAAGTGGCCTCGCTCTATGTGTTAAGGCGCCTTGCCTTTGCCTGGGAAGTTTCACCCCCGTATCCGCACTGGGCAGCTTATGCGCCGACCTTTGAAAAGTACGCCGAGCGGTTTCTGAGCGAGCGGCACCGCCGGCTGCCGCCGGCAACTGCGCTCGCAACCTGGTTTGCGCAAAACGAACAGGAGCTCGCGCGAAACCCATACTTGCGAGTCCACAACGAAGTGGTGGCCAATCTCCTGTTGCCGCTGTTCGAAGAGAATCCCCACCTCTGGGTGGCGATCGGCTCCTTGAATCTGGCGTCAGAAGGCGACAGCTTCCGGGATTACATGCAGGCGTGGCACGCCAACGCTCCCGAAGAGTGCAAGGACATCATCCAATACCTGATGGCCCTCTTCGGGATCGTGCCGGGCGGCGAGCCGACCGCGAGCGCTTCCTCAGAGGCCGCTGCCGGCGTGGGTAGCTCCAGCGGCGGACCGCCGGGCGCTTCGCGCACGGGGCGAGCCGGCCCTCCAGTGCGCTAAGCTCTGCACGTGTTTTCACCCAGGCGAATGGCCGGCGCGTTCGCGTCCGGGTTTAGAGGTTGTAGCCCTTCTCGTTGTGCAGCACGGTGTCGAGGCCTTCGGTTTCCTCCTCCGGCTCCACGCGCATGCCGGCGACCGCGTCGCTGATCTTGAGCAGTATCCAAGTGACCACGCCGGACCATGCAGCGACGGCGAGCACGCCCGTGAGCTGAACCAGCACCTGGCCGCCCATCGTCACCTTCTCGGGATAGCCCACGCCGCCGAGGGCGGCCGCTGCGAACACGCCGGTGAGCGTCGTGCCGAGCGCGCCGCCGACCCCGTGGACGGGAAAAACATCGAGCGAGTCGTCCACTTTGAGCGCCCGCTTCATGTGGTTGGTGGCGAAGAAGCACGCGACGCCGGCGGCGCCGCCGATCGCGAGCGCGCCCAGCGGCCCGACGAAGCCCGACGCCGGGGTGATCGTGCCGAGCCCCGCGACCATGCCGGTCACGATGCCGAGCACCGAGGGCTTGCCGTAGCGCGCCCATTCGCAGACCATCCACGCGAACGCGCCGGTCGCCGCGCCGATATGCGTCACCAGCATCGCCATGCCCGCGGCGCCGTCGGCCGCGAGCGCGCTGCCGGCGTTGAACCCGAACCAGCCCACCCACAGCATGCATGCGCCGGTCACCGTCATCGTCATGTTGTGAGGGGGCATCGGTGTTTCGGGGAAGCCCCTGCGCCGGCCGAGCACCGTCGCGCAGACCAGCGCCGCCACGCCCGCGTTCAGGTGCACTACGGTGCCGCCCGCGAAATCCATGATCCCCATCTTTGCCAGCCAGCCGTCGCCCCACACCCAGTGCGCGACCGGTGCGTAGACGAAGATCAGCCAGAGCAGGCTGAACAGGAGCATGCCGGAAAACCTGACGCGCTCGGCGTAGGCGCCGAGCACGAGCGCCGGGGTGATGATCGCGAAGGTCAGCTGGAACATCGAGAACACGGTCTCGGGTATCGTGCCTTTGAGCGCCTTGAAATCGACGCCGGAGAGGAAAACCTTGTCGAGCCCGCCGTACCAGGCGTTGAGCGCGCCGGCGTCCCCGAAAGCGATGCTGTAGCCGGCGACCACCCACGCCAGCGTCACGATGCAGGTGATGGCGAAGCACTGCATGAGGACGGACAGCACGTTCTTCATGCGCACCAGCCCGGCGTAGAACAGCGCGAGTCCGGGGAGCGTCATGAACAGCACCAGCACCGAGGCCGTGAGCATCCACGCGGTGTTCGCGGCGTCCAGTTTCGGCGGTGGCGGCGGCTCGGCCGCGGCGGCGTCCGGCGCATGAATGAGCAATGCGGCCAGCAACAATATCATCACGAACGGGAAATAGCGGTGCATTCTTGTCATTGACTCCTCCCTTGCGCGCGCCTCGGGCTGGTGCAGACGCCGCGCCAATAATGGGCATCGCATTGCGCCTGGTCAAGCTTCGGCAGGCAGTGAGCGCTACCGGCTTGATGCGCCGGGATTTTTGCCGCTCAATTCACGCGGGCGCCGGATTGCTTCACGACCCGCGCCGCCTCCCAGCCGAGCATCGCCGCTTTTCGCTCCGTGCCCCAGCGGTAGCCGCCCAGCTCGCCCGATTCGCGGATGACGCGATGGCAGGGAATGAGCCAGGCAACGGGGTTGGCGCCGACGGCGGCGCCGACCGCGCGCGCGGCCGAGGGCCGGCCGAGGGCCCGCGCCAGGCCGCCGTAGGAGGACAGCGCGCCGAACGGGATATTCAGGAGCGCCCGCCACACCTGCACCTGGAAGTTGGTGCCTTTGACGAGCAGCGCGAGCGGCCGGTCCGGCCGCGAGTCGAGCGACACGAAAATGCGGCGGCCCAGGCCAGCTGCGAGCGCGGCGTCGAATTGAAACCGGGCATTCGGCCACTCGTCGCGCAGCAGGGCGGCTGCATCGGACCTGCTCGCGCCGTCCAGGAAACGCAGCGCGCAGATGCCGCGCGGCGTGGCTGCGATGAGGCACGGCCCGAACGGGGAATCAGCGATGCCGTAGCCGATGCGCTGACCGGCGCCGCCCGAGCGGTATTCGCCCGGCGACATCGCCTCGAGGGTCACGAACAGCTCGTGCAGCCGCCCCGGGCCCGAGAGCCCGACATCGCCCGCCAGCTCGAGCGTGCTGCGCGCGGCGGCAATGCGCGCCTTGGCGCGCTCGACGGTGAGGTGCTGCAGGAAGCGCTTGGGGCTCACGCCCGCCCAGCGCGTGAACAGGCGCTGGAAATGGTGCTCGCTGAGGTGCACGTGGCGCGCGACCGCGGCGAGATCGGGCTGGGCGGCCGAGTGCTTCCTCAGGTAATGGATGGCCCGCGCGATGCGCTCGTAATCCCTGATCCCGGAGTGTTCCATGCCCGCCCAGCATAGCGGGCATGAATGGCGCCGCCAACCCGATTCTTGCTCAAACCACCCCTTGCGCTACGCGCATTCCCCTCCTTGGTAAGGAGGGGAGGAGCAACCACCCCTGCACTGCGTGCTTCCCCTCCTTATCAAGGAGGGGAGGAGCGAAGCGAGGGGTGGTTATCTGGGATGCTGCCGCCGGTCGCCGGTGGGCGGCGGGGCGGTCTGCAGCACTTCGTCCACCGTGGTGAGGCCGGCCGCGACCTTCAGCGCGCCGCCGAGGCGCAGCGGCTTCATGCCTTCCTTGTAGGCTTTGTCCTGCAGCGTGGCGAGGTCCATGTCGGGGACGATGACCCGGCGCAGCTCCGGCGTCATCATCATCGTCTCGTAGATGCCGACGCGGCCCAGGTAGCCGGTCATGCGACATTCGAGGCAGCCCTTGGCGATGTAGGTCGTGCCCTTCGGCTTGGGCGCCTTCCACGGCGCGGTGAGGTGTTCCCACGCGGAATCGTCGAGATCGTGCTGCTCCTTGCAGTGCGGGCACAGCGTGCGCAGCAGGCGCTGCGCCATCACGCCCAGTATCGTGGATTGCAGCAGGTACGACGGCACGCCGAGATCGAGCATCCGCGTGATCGCCGCCGGAGAATCGTTGGTGTGCAGCGTGGACAGCACGAGGTGGCCGGTCAGCGCGGCCTGGATCGCCATCTCGGCGGTCTCGAGGTCGCGGATCTCGCCGACCATGATGATGTCCGGGTCCTGGCGCATCAGCGTGCGGATGCCGCCCGCGAAATCCACGCCGATCGAGGCCTGCACCTGCATCTGGTTGAAGGCCGGCTCCACCATTTCGATCGGGTCCTCGACGCTGCACACGTTGACTTCCTCCGTCGCGAGCTGCTTCAGCGTTGAGTAGAGCGTGGTGGTCTTGCCCGAGCCGGTCGGCCCGGTGACGAGGATGATGCCGTGCGGCTGGCCCGACATCTGGGTCCACTTGCGCTCGTCCTCCTCCGAGAAGCCGAGCTCCTTGTAGTCCTTCACCAGGTTCTCGGGGTTGAAGATGCGCATGACGAACTTTTCCCCGAACGCGGTCGGCATGGTCGAGAGCCGCAGCTCGACCTCCTCGCCGTCCGGCGTGACGGTCTTCAGCCGCCCGTCCTGCGGGCGCCGCTTCTCCACCACGTCCATGCGGCCGAGCACCTTGATGCGGCTGGTCATCGCCGCCAGCACCGGCGTCGGGATCTGGTAGACCTGGTGCAGCATGCCGTCGATGCGGAAGCGCACGTTGCTGACGTCGCGCCGCGGCTCGAGGTGGATGTCGCTCGCGCGCTGCTCGAAGGCGAAATTGAACAGCCAGTCGCAGATGTGGACGATGTGCTGGTCGTTGGCGTCGAGCTTGCCGCTCTTGCCGAGCTGCACCAGCTGCTCGAAATTGGCGATCTCGCTGTAGGCGCCCTTGTCCTGCCCGGCCGCGCCCTTGACCGAGCGCGCGAGGTTGTAGAACTCGACCAGGTACGACTGGATGTCGACGGGATTGGCGACGACGCGCTTGATGTCCAGGCGCAGCACCTGCTTGAGCGACTCTTCCCAGTCGCGCACGTAAGGCTCGGCGGTCGCGATCGTCGCCTCGCGCGTGGTCACCGCCACCGGCAGGATCTTGAAGCGATCGGCGTAGGCGCTCGACATCACCTTGGTCACCGCGGCGAAGTCGATCTTGAACGGGTCGATGTGGAAGTAGGGCAGCCCCGACTTCTGCGCGAGCCATTCGGTGAGCATCTCGAGGTGCAACGCCTTCTTGGGGTTGCGCGGGTCCTTCCACTTCTGGTCGGCGATCACCGTCAGCGGGTGCACGTCGGCGCGCGCGAAGCGGCGGTCCCTGGCGAGCTGGTCGGCGACCTCTTTCGGCACCAGGCCGTCGGTGACGAGATCGGCCAGCAGGTCCGGCAGCTGGAGCCGGCGGCCGCCCTGGCTGGGGGGCACCTGAGGTTGCGTGGTGGCCATCGGGGTAGCTAGCGCAGCGCAGCGTTGATGCGCTCCAGCGCCACCGCGCCCGGGCAAAGATCCCGTTCGGTGAGCCGGGCGAGCGGGGTGTCGACGGTGTTGAGGTGTTCGTGCAGGTCGGTGGAATGCGGCCGCACGTAAAGGAGCCCGGTCACGACCTCGCCTTTCGCCGCGCGCTCTTGCAGGTAGTTCATGGCCCTGATGCGGTCGGTCGGATCGTAATCTTGCGCGAGCTTGCGCAGCCGCAGCACCGTGCCGTCGTGCTGCGTGACGGTGGCGAGCTC
>JACOVL010000131.1 GCA_016177355.1 Betaproteobacteria bacterium
CGGGCACGTCATCTTCCGCGAAAATCGCCTCGACCGGGCATTCCGCCACGCACAGGGTGCAGTCGATGCACTCGTCGGGGTCGATGACGAGCATGTTCGGGCCCTCGCGGAAGCAATCCACCGGGCACACATCAACGCAATCGGTGTACTTGCACTTGATGCAGGTCTGGGTGACCACGTAAGTCATAGTATTCCTTCGGGATTCCGCCGGGCTTGTATCCCGGGAAAGAGCCCATATTTTAGCAGATGCGCCGGCATCGGCAGGCGCGGGCGGCGGGCCGGACCCTTTGCAAAGCAGGGGAATTTTGGTTAGGATAATGGCTGGTCGCTTCCCCTGCCACGCCGTTTTCTGTGGCAACTTCCTCTTGAATCCCGAAGGCAAGGCTCCATGAGCGAACATATACATTACGTGACCGACGACACTTTCGAGCCCGAGGTGCTGCAGTCGCACACCCCGGTGCTGGTGGACTACTGGGCCGAATGGTGCGGCCCGTGCAAGATGATCGCGCCCATCCTCGACGAGGTGGCGAAGGAGTATTCCGGCCGGCTCAAGGTCGCGAAGATCAACATCGACGAAAACCAGGCCACGCCGCCCAAGTACGGCATCCGCGGCATCCCGACCTTGATGCTGTTCAAGAACGGGGCGGTGGAGGCGACCAAGGTCGGCGCGCTGTCCAAATCACAACTCACCGCGTTCATAGACAGCCATATCTAATATCCAGAATATTTCCCGCAGGCGTCCCGGCGACATCCGCGCGGCCCCGCTGCCGCAGAATGGCGGCCCGCCCGGGGACGATGCCCCTCCCTCTCCTTCCTCCCGTACCGCCCACGAAGGGTCGCAGTTTATGCATTTATCCGATCTCAAAAACCTGCACGTTTCCGAACTCCTCGAGATGGCCGTCAAGAACGAGGTGGACGGCGCCAACCGCCTGCGCAAGCAGGAGCTGATCTTCGCGCTCCTCAAGAACCAGGCCAGGAAAGGGGAAAGCATCTACGGCGGCGGCACGCTGGAAGTGCTGCCCGACGGCTTCGGCTTCCTGCGCTCGCCCGATACGTCGTACCTGGCGGGCACCGACGACATCTACGTCAGCCCCTCGCAGATCCGCCGCTTCAACCTTCATACCGGCGACTCGATCGAGGGCGAGATCCGCACGCCCAAGGACGGCGAGCGCTATTTCGCGCTGGTCAAGGTGGACAAGGTCAACGACGAGCCGCCGGAGAACTCGAAGCACAAGATCATGTTCGAGAACCTCACGCCCTACCATCCGACCGAGCATCTCAAGCTCGAGCGCGACATCAAGGCGGAGGAGAACATCACCGGCCGCATCATCGACATCATCGCCCCCACCGGCAAGGGCCAGCGCGGGCTGATCGTCTCGCCGCCCAAGGCCGGGAAAACGGTGCTGATGCAGCACATCGCCCACGCCATCGCCACCAACCATCCCGCCGTGGTCCTGATCGTGCTGCTGATCGACGAGCGGCCCGAGGAAGTGACCGAGATGATCCGCTCGGTCAAGGGCGAGGTGGTGTCGTCCACTTTCGACGAGCCCGCTTCGCGCCACGTCCAGGTCGCCGAGATGGTGATCGAGAAGGCGAAGCGCCTGATCGAGCACAAGAAGGACGTGGTGATCCTGCTCGACTCGATCACGCGGCTCGCCCGCGCCTACAACACCGTGGTTCCCGCCTCCGGCAAGGTGCTGACCGGCGGCGTGGACGCCAACGCCCTGCAGCGCCCGAAGCGCTTCTTCGGCGCCGCGCGCAACGTCGAGGAGGGCGGCAGCCTGACGATCCTCGCCACCGCGTTGATCGATACCGGCAGCCGCATGGACGACGTGATCTACGAGGAATTCAAGGGCACCGGCAACATGGAAATCCACCTCGACCGGCGCATGTACGAGAAGCGCATCTTCCCGGCGATCAACGTCAACCGCTCCGGCACCCGCCGCGAGGAGCTGCTGATCAAGCAGGACGTGCTGCAGAAGATCTGGGTGCTGAGGAAGCTGCTCTACCCCATGGACGAGCTGGAGGCGACCGAGTTCCTGCTCGACAAGATCCGGGGGACCAAGGGCAACGCGGACTTTTTTGATTCCATGCGCCGCGGCTAGCTGCGCTTATGTGGCGGGTCCTGCTGCTTGCAATCGCGCTCGCCGGCTGCGCCTCCACGCCGCAGGCCTCGCGCGGGCGCGACGCGGAGGCCAAGCAGTTCCTCACCCATCCCGGCTCGGCCGCGATCTACGTCTACCGCGCCGATTTTCCGGCCACGAATTCGGACGACTCGGTGTTGTATGTGGGCGACCGGCTGACCGGCGCGACGCTGCCGGGGACCTATTTCCGCCTCGACCTGCGGCCGGGCACGCACGTGCTGCGCGGCTACGGCTACGACCAGGGAACCTTCAAGCTGGACGTCCAGTCGGGCGCGCTCTATTTCATCTCGCTCAACGTGCTCGGCGGAAACTCGCACTTCAGGCGGGTCGGCCCCGAGGCCGGCAAGCGCATGATCCAGGCCTGCTGCGCGCTGCTGGAGAACTGGGCGCCCGGGCAGCGGCCCTTGCTCCGCTGACGAAAATCGTTGATAATGCGCGCCTTTCTGTCGGAGACCAGCGGCTGGGAGGCCGTATGAAACCGAAGATCCATCCCCATTACAGCACCATCACCGTCACCTGCAGCTGCGGCAACCAGTGGGACACGCGCTCGACGATGAGCCGCGACCTGCAAGTCGAGGTGTGCTCGGCGTGCCACCCGTTCTACACCGGCAAGCAGAAGCTCGTGGACACCGCCGGCCGCGTCGAGAAATTCCGCCAGAAGTACGCGCGCAAGACCCCCGCCAAGCCGGCGTCGGCCTGATCTCCCGCCTTGAAGCCGCTTCGCATCGCCGTCATCCCGGGCGACGGCATCGGCAAGGAAGTCATGCCGGAGGGCCTGCGCGCGCTGGAAGCGGCCGGCCGCAGGTTCGGCATCCAGTGGCAGTTCGACGAGCTCGACTGGAGCTGCGACTACTACGCGAAGCACGGCCGCATGATGCCGGAGGACGCGCTCGACCGGCTGGCGAAGCACGACGCGGTCTACTTCGGCGCGGCGGGCTGGCCGGCGGCGGTGCCCGACCACGTCTCGCTGTGGGGGCTGCTGATCCCGTTTCGCCGCGGCTACGACCAGTACGTGAACCTGCGCCCGGTGCGGCTGATGCCGGGCATGAAGTGCCCGCTCGCCAACCGCAAGGTCGGCGACATTGATTTCTGGGTAGTGCGCGAGAACAGCGAGGGCGAGTACTCGTCCGTCGGCGGCCGCATGTACGCGGGCACCGAGCGCGAGTTCGTGACGCAGCAGGCGGTGTTCTCGCGCCAGGGCGTGGACCGCATCCTCCAGTACGCGTTCGAGCTCGCGATGAAGCGACCCAAGAAGCACGTCACCTCCGCGACCAAGTCGAACGGCATCTCGATCTCCATGCCGTACTGGGACGAGCGCGTGAAGGAGATGGCGGCGAGGTATCCGCAGGTGAAGACCGACTGGTACCACATCGACATCCTGGCGGCGCATTTCGTGCTGCACCCGGACTGGTTCGACGTGGTGGTCGGCTCCAATCTCTTCGGCGACATCCTCTCCGACCTCGGGCCGGCGGCGACCGGCACCATCGGCATCGCGCCCTCGGCCAACCTGAATCCCGAGAAGAAATTTCCGTCGCTGTTCGAGCCGGTGCACGGCTCCGCCCCGGACATCTACGGCAGGAAGATCGCCAACCCGATCGGCCAGATCTGGGCCGGCGCGATGATGCTCGACCACCTCGGCTGCCCCGAAGCCGGCGCGGCC
>JACOVL010000132.1 GCA_016177355.1 Betaproteobacteria bacterium
GCCGCGCAATGCGCGCAGCTACCTCCTCGCCGGCACGCAGCACGGCGCACTGGCCTGGATGACGTCAACCAACGGGCCGTGCGCCAACCCGCGCAACCCGCACAGCCCGACTCCGGCGCAGCGCGCCCTGCTCGTCGCCCTCGACGAGTGGGTGAGCGAGGGCAAATCGCCGCCCGCCTCGCGCACGCCGCGCATCAAGGACGGCACGCTGGTCACTCCGGACAAGGTGCGCTTTCCCGCGATCCAGGGCGTGGCGGTGGCGCGCCGCGTCAGCGAATTCGGCGCGCTGAAGGACTGGATCAAGCCCGAGATGGATATGACGAAGCCGTACCGTCCGCTGGTACCGCAGGTCGATGTCGACGGCAACGAGACTTCCGGCATTTTGCTGCCCGATATCGCCGCGCCGCTCGGCACCTACACGGGATGGAACCTCTACAAGGCGCCGTTCCCCGAGGGCGAGCTGTGTGATCGTTTCGGCACCTACGCGCCGTTTGCCGCGTCTCGCACCGAGCGGGAGGCCAATGGTGACCCTCGCCCGTCGCTCGAGGAACGCTACGGCGATCACACCGGCTACGTGCGCCGGGTCGAGCAGGCGGTGAAGAAGCTTATCGGCGAGCGGCTGCTGCTGGCCGAGGACGGCGAGCTTTTCATCGCGAAGGCGAGGAGCGAAGAGACCGCCAGGCGGTTCGTGCGCTAGGGAAACTTTCTCGATGTCCGAAACTCGCCGCGAGGCGATCGTCGTCCGCGGCGCCCGTCAGAACAACCTCAAGAACCTCACGCTCGAGCTGCCGCTGAACGAGCTGATCGTCGTGACCGGCGTGTCGGGCTCGGGCAAGTCATCGCTCGTCTTCGACACGCTCTACGCCGAAGGGCAGCGCCGCTACGTCGAGACCTTCAGCCCGTACGCGCGGCAGTTTCTCGACCGCACGGACAAGCCCCGGGTGGATGCGATCGAGGGCATCCCGCCCGCGATCGCCATCGATCAGGTGAACCCGGTGCGCACTTCGCGCTCCACCGTCGGCACGATGACCGAGCTGAACGATCACCTGAAGCTGCTGTTTGCGCGCGCGGCGAGCCTCTACTGCCGCGGCTGCGGCAAGCAGGTCGCGCGCGACACGCCCGAAACGATCTGCGGCGATCTCGTCTCCAGGGCGGGTGCGGCGGGCGATCCGCGCGTCATCATCACGTTTCCAGTCACGGTGCCAAAGAATTTTACAGCGGGGGAAATAACACAACTACTTAAAAAACAAGGTTATTCTCGGATACACGCGCGGCGTCCCGGCGTTCTGGAAGTGGTGCAGGACCGGCTGCGCGTGGCCGCGGCCGAGCGTGCGCGGGTGACGGATGCGCTGGAAGCGGCGCTGCGCGTCGGCCAGGGCCGAGTCAACATTTATCCCCTCGCTGAAACCACCCCGCCGGCTGCGCCGGCACCCCTCCTTACCCAGGAGGGGAAAGCAACAAGGAACTCCCCTCCTTCCGGAGGAGGGGTGGCGCAAAGCGCCGGGGTGGTGTGGCGCTATTCCACGGATCTCCACTGCCCCGACTGCGACATCCACTACGCGGAGCCGACGCCCAGCCTGTTCTCGTTCAATTCGCCGATCGGCGCGTGCGAGACCTGCCGCGGCTTCGGCCGCGTGATCGGCGTGGATTACGGGCTGGTGGTGCCGGACGAAGGGAAGACGCTGCGCGAAGGCGCGATCCGGCCCTGGCAAAGCGAAGCGTACCGCGGCTGGAACGACGACCTCGTGCAGTACGCGAAGAAACGCGGCGTGCCGCTCGATACGCCGTGGCGCGGGCTCTCCGCGCAGCACAGGCAATGGGTGTTCGAAGGCGATCCCGGCTGGGTGAGCTGGCGCAAGTCCTGGCCCGGCGCGTGGTACGGCGTCGCCCGCTACTTCAAGTGGCTCGAAACCCGGGCCTACAGGATGCACGTCCGCGTGCTGCTCTCCCGCTACCGCGCCTACACGCTCTGCGCCGCCTGCAGCGGAACGCGGCTGAAGCCCGATTCGATGCTGTGGAAGGTGAGCGGGCACTCCATTCATGACCTGATGCTGTTACCGATTTCAACTTCAAAAGCATTTTTTGATTCATTGCGGCTTCCCGCGCCCTTGGATCAGGCGACCGATCTCCTGCTCAACGAGATCCGGACGCGCCTGAAGTACCTCTGCGACGTCGGCCTGGGCTATCTCACGCTCGACCGCCAGTCGCGCACCCTCTCCGGCGGCGAGGTGCAGCGCATCAACCTCACCACCGCGCTCGGCACCTCGCTCACCAATACGTTGTTCGCGCTCGACGAGCCCTCGATCGGATTGCACCCGCGCGACATGGGCCGCGTAATCGGCGTCATGCGGAAACTCCGCGACGCCGGAAATTCACTGGTGGTCGTCGAGCACGATCCCCAGATCATGCTGGCCGCCGACCGCATCCTGGACCTCGGGCCCGGACCGGGGGAACGCGGCGGCAACATCGTGTGCTTCGGCACGCCGGAGGAATTGAAGCGGGCGCCGAACTCGCTTACCGCGGACTATCTCTCGGGCCGCAAGCGGGCCGGCGGCGGTGCAGCGGCGCCACGGAAAATCGGACCGCGCATCCAGATCTTCGGCGCGGCGGAGCACAACCTGAAGGACATTGACGTCACCCTCCCGCTCGAGCGCCTGGTCTGCGTCACCGGCGTGTCCGGGTCCGGGAAATCCACGCTGGTGCAGGACGTGCTCTACGCAGCGCTGCGCAAGGCGAAAGGCCAACCCACCGAAGCGCCGGGCGGGCACCGCGCGCTGAAAGGGCACGAGCGCGTCGCCGGCGTCGTGCTGGTGGACCAGGCGCCGATCGGGCGCACCACGCGCTCCAACCCCGCGAGCTACGTCGGCGCGTTAGACACCATCCGGAAATTGTTCGCCGGGGCGCCGGCCGCGATGGAGCGCCGTTATACCCCCGGCATGTTCAGCTTCAATTCCGGCAACGGCCGCTGCCCCGCCTGCGGCGGCAACGGCTTCGAGCACATCGAGATGCAGTTCCTCTCCGACGTCTACCTGCGCTGCCCGGACTGCAACGGCAGGCGCTACCGCGCAGAGGTGCTGGAAGTGAAGCTCGAGGGCCCGGGCGGCGCGATGAAATCCATCGCCGACGTGCTCGACCTGACGGTGACCGAGGCGCTCGCCTTCTTCAGCGGCAACCGCGAGGTCGCCAACGCGCTGCGCCCGCTCGCCGACGTCGGGCTCGATTACCTGCGCCTGGGGCAGCCGGTGCCGACGCTCTCCGGCGGCGAGGCGCAGCGCCTCAAACTCGCCGGCCACCTCGCGGAAGTTGCAACCACCCCGGCGCTACACGCCACCCCTCCTTTGAAAGGAGGGGAAAAAGAGGTCCTCCCCTCCTCCCCGAGGAGGGGTGCCGGCAAGGCCGGCGGGGTGGTGGGGACACTCTTCCTGTTCGACGAACCGACCACCGGACTGCATTTCGACGATGTCGCCAGGCTGCTGCGCGCGTTTCGCAAGCTGCTCGCCGCGGGCCATTCCCTGATCGTGATCGAGCACAACCTCGACGTGATACGCGCCGCCGACTGGGTGATCGACCTCGGCCCCGAGGGCGGCGACGCGGGCGGCGAGATCGTCGCAGCCGGCACGCCCGCGGAAATCGCCGCGCATGCCGCGTCGCACACCGGCAAAGCGCTGCGGGAATACGAAACGGCCATTGCGCCGGCTCAGGCCGCGGAAGAACCGCGCCTGTCCGCGCCCGCCTCTCATCCCTCATCTCTCATCCCTCATCCCTCGATACACGTCCACCACGCGCGCGAGCACAACCTGAAGAACGTGGACGTCGCGATTCCGCGAAACCGCTTCACGGTGGTGACCGGCGTCTCCGGCAGCGGCAAATCCACTCTCGCCTTCGACATCGTGTTCGCCGAGGGCCAGCGCCGCTACCTGGAATCGCTCAACGCCTACGCCCGCCAGTTCGTCGAGCCCGCGGCGCGCCCCGACGTGGACGCGATCACCGGCATACCGCCGACGGTGGCGATCGAGCAGCGCACGAGCCGCGGCGGCAGGAAGAGCACGGTGGCGACGCTGACCGAGATCCACCATTTCCTGCGCCTGCTCTACATGAAGCTCGGCACCCAGTATTGTCCGCACTGCGAGGCGCCGATCGAGCCGCAGAGCCCGGATGCAATTGCGGCGCGCATCCTGCGTGACCACCGCGGCAAGCGGGTCGGGCTGCTCGCGCCGCTCGTCACGCACCGCAAGGGCTACTACACCGACCTCGCCAAATGGGCGCGCGGCAAGGGCCACACGCACCTGCGGGTGGACGGCGACTTCATCGCGACAACTCCCTGGCCGCGCCTCGACCGCTTCCGCGAGCACACCATCGAGCTGCCGGTGGCGGACGTGCGCGCGGCGCCGGACAACGAGCGCGAGCTGCGCGCGGCGCTCGCGCGCGCGCTCGATCACGGCAAGGGCGTGGTTCATCTGGTCGCGCCGCTCGAGCGGCTGGAGCGCGCGATGGCGGAACGCAACCCCGCGCTCGCCGCGCTGGATGAAACGGTGTTCTCGGTGAAGCGCGCCTGCCCTTCGTGCGGGACGAGCTTTCCGGAGCTCGATCCCCGGCTCTTCTCCTACAACTCCCGGCACGGCTGGTGCGGGAGCTGCTACGGCACGGGCTTGAGGCTCTCCGGCTTCGACGAAGAACAATCGGGCGAGGAAATCGGGTGGAACGAATGGTACGGGGGCGCGGCCGAGCCCTGCCCGGCGTGCCGGGGCAAGCGGTTGAATCCCGTCGCGCTCGCGGTGCGCTTCCGCGGCCGCTCGATCGCCGATATCGCCGCCCTGCCCGTCTCGCAGGTGGAGGCGCTCGTCCGCGGCCTCGCGCTCGAAGGCCGCGAGGCGGAGATCGCGCGCGACATCGTGGCCGAGATCGCGAGCCGCCTCGCCTTCCTGCGCGAGGTGGGGCTGTCATATCTCGCGCTCGACCGCGCCGCGCCGACGCTCTCCGGGGGCGAGGCGCAGCGCATCCGGCTTGCGGCGCAGTTGGGCTCCAACCTGCGCGGCGTCGCCTACATCCTCGACGAGCCTACCATCGGGCTGCACCCGCGCGACAACCGCATTCTGCTCGATACGCTGGCCAAACTCGAAGCCAAAGGCAACACGCTGGTCGTGGTCGAGCACGACGAGGAGACGATACGCCGCGCCGCGCACGTGGTGGACCTCGGGCCCGGCGCCGGCAGCCGCGGCGGCGCCATCGTCGCGGAAGGCACGGCGGACGACCTGCAGCGCGTGCCGGAATCGGTGACCGGGCGCCTACTCGCGCGGCCGCTCAGGCATCCCCTGCATCCGCGCCGAGCGGTCAACGGCGGCAGCACCTCGCTGCGGATCGTCGGTGCGGACCTGCATAACCTCAGGAACGTGAACGCGCGCGTGCCGCTCGGCCGGCTGACCGTGGTGACCGGCGTCTCCGGCAGCGGCAAGTCCACGCTGGCCCGCGA
>JACOVL010000146.1 GCA_016177355.1 Betaproteobacteria bacterium
GAAGAAGCAGAAGAAGATGACCGCCGACCCGTACAGGAGCATGTAGACCGGCTGGCCGGGAGAGAGCGTCCCCGCGATGTTACGCAGCCAGGCCATGCCCTCACTGGTGCCGAACCAGCCGACCAGCGTGGCCGGGAAGAGGATGATGCTGGAGGCGAAGATCGGCGGGATCACGCCCGACATGTTGAGCTTCAACGGCAGGTGCGAGCTCTGGCCGCCGTAGACCTTGTTGCCGACCTGGCGCTTGGCGTAGTTGACGAGGATGCGGCGCTGGCCGCGCTCGACGAAGCATACGAACGCAGTCACGCCGAGCACCAGCGCGAAGATGAAGAGCGCGATCAGGATCGAGAACGCCCCGGTGCGCACCAGCTCGAGCGTGCCGGCCACCGCCTGCGGCAGCCCGGCGGCGATGCCGGCGAAGATGATGAGGGAAATCCCGTTGCCGATGCCGCGCTCGGTGATCTGCTCGCCAAGCCACATCAGGAAT
Source organism: Betaproteobacteria bacterium (assembly GCA_016177355.1). Taxonomy (GTDB): domain Bacteria; phylum Pseudomonadota; class Gammaproteobacteria; order Burkholderiales; family SG8-41; genus SG8-41. Next base: position 488 of record JACOVL010000146.1, read on the forward strand.
ATGGTGCCGGTGGCGAGCGTGATCGTGGTGGTCAGGCGAAACATCGGGCCCGGCTCGATCACCAGGCCCCGCTGCGACTCGAGCGCGAAGGCGATGCTCAGGCCCTGGAACAGCGCGAGCCCGGCGGTGAAATAGCGCGTGTACTGGGTGATCTTGCGCCGGCCCGACTCGCCTTCCTTCTTGAGCGCTTCCAGCGTCGGCGAGACCACGCTCATCAGCTGCATGATGATCGAGGCCGAGATGTAGGGCATGATGCCGAGCGCGAAGATGGTGAAGCGCGAGAGGGCTCCTCCCGAGAACATGTTGAACATGTCGAGGATGCCGCCGCGCTGCGAGCGGAACAGCTCCGCCAGCTGGTCAGGGTCGATGCCCGGCACCGGGATGAAGGAACCGATGCGGAAGACGATCAGCGCGCCGAGCAGGAACAGCAGGCGGCGCTTCAGATCGCCCATCTTGCCCAGACCCAGCAGGGAATCGTTGGCAGCCAAGCTCGTTCGATCCTCTATTTATCCGTGGCCGGGGCGGGCCCGCTCCCGGCCTTCGGCTTTAATTTGCCCGCCGGCTGCGGGACCACGGGCAACTCCACGCTGCCGCCGGCCGCCTCGATCGCGGCCCGCGCGCCTTTGGAAACGGCGAGTCCCTTCAATGCAACCTTGCGCTTGATCTCGCCAGCGAGGATCACCTTGGCGCGCAGCGCGGGCCGCGGCACCACGCCCGCCTGCTTGAGCGCCGCGAGGTCTATCGCGTCGGCCCGGATGCCCTGCAGGTCAGAGAGCCGCACTTCAGCGGTTTCGCCCTTCTTGTGCGAGTTGAAGCCGCGCTTGGGCAGCCGGCGCTGCAGCGGCATCTGCCCGCCCTCGAAGCCGACCTTGTGATAGCCGCCGGAGCGCGATTTCTGCCCCTTGTGGCCGCGCCCCGCGGTCTTGCCGTGGGAGCCGAAGCCGCGGCCCACGCGCTTCCTGTAGTGCTTCGACCCGGCCGCCGGCTTGATTTCGTTCAACCGCATGTCAGCCCTCGCATTTCACCAGATAGGCTACCGTGCGGATCATGCCGCGGACGGTCGGCGTGTCGGGCAGCTCCACGGTCTGGCGGATCTTCCGCAGGCCCAGCCCGCGCACGCAGGCGCGATGCGGCTGCTTGGTGCCGATCGGGCTCCTGACCAGCGTCACTTTCAGCGTCTTGCCCGCGCTCTTCGCCATGATTATCCTGTGATGTCCTCGACCGATTTCCCGCGCTTGGCGGCGATCTCGGCCGGCGTGTTCATGTCGGTGAGCCCGTTGATGGTGGCGCGCACCACGTTGTAAGGATTGGTCGAGCCCAGGCACTTGGCGAGCACGTTCTGCACGCCCATCACCTCGAACACCGCGCGCATCGGTCCGCCCGCGATGATGCCCGTGCCGTCGGAAGCCGGCTGCATGTAGACGCGCGACGAGCCGTGATGCCCGATGACCGCATGCTGCAGGGTGCCGTTCTTGAGGTTGACCTTGACCATCTTGCGGCGCGCCTCGTCCATCGCCTTTTGCACCGCGACCGGCACTTCGCGCGCCTTGCCCTTGCCCATGCCGATGCTGCCGTCGCCATCGCCGACCACGGTCAGCGCGGCAAAGCCGAGCACGCGGCCGCCCTTCACCACCTTGGTGACGCGATTGATGGCGACCATCTTCTCGCGCAACCCGTCGCCGCGCTCCTCGCCGCCGCCGTGCATCCTCGATGCGTGTAGTTTCGCCATGAGTCGGTCCCGTCCTAGAACTTCAAGCCCGCTGCGCGCGCGGCCTCTGCGAGCGCCTTGACGCGCCCGTGAAATTTGTAGCCCCCGCGGTCGAAGGCGACCGCCTCGATCCCGAGCTTCTTTGCCTTTTCAGCGATGCGCTTGCCGACCTCGGTCGCGGCCTTGACGTTGCCTCCGTACTTCATCGCCTGGCGCACCTCGGGCTCGATCGTGGAGGCGGCGGCGAGCACTTTCGTGCCGCTCGCATCGAGCACCTGCGCGTAGATATGGGCGTTGGAGCGGTGAATGGCGAGGCGCACCGCCTTCAATTCCGCGATCTTGGCGCGGGCCTGTCGCGCACGGCGCAAACGTTGCTGGTTTCTGTCTTTCATGCGCGCCCCCGATTATTTCTTCTTGGTTTCCTTGAGCGCGATCCGCTCGCCGGCGTAGCGCACGCCCTTGCCCTTGTACGGCTCGGGGCTGCGGTAGGCGCGCACTTCGGCCGCCACCTGCCCGACGAGCTGCCGGTCCAGGCCCTTGATCACGATCTCGGTCTGGGTCGGCGTCTCGACCTTGACGCCCTTCGGCATCGGGTGCACGACCGGGTGCGAAAAGCCGAGCGTGAGGTTCAGCTTGTCGCCCTGCGCCTGCGCCCGGTAGCCCACGCCCACCAGCGAGAGCTTCTTCTCGAATCCCCTGGTGACGCCCGTCACCATGTTCGCGACCAGCGCCCGCAGCGTTCCCGACATCGCGTTGGCGTGCCGCGAATTGCCGGCGGCCTTGAACTGGATGCGGTTCTCGACTTTCTCGACGCTGACATCCGGCGTGAGCTTCCGGCTGAGGGTCCCGAGCGGTCCTTTCACCGAGATTTCACCGGCGCCGAGCGCCACTTCGACCTTCTCCGGCAGCACGACCGGCGCGTTACCTATTCTCGACATGGCCCTGTCCCCGTCACGCCACGATGCACAGCACTTCGCCGCCGACGCCGAGGCCCCGCGCCTTGCGGTCGGTCATCACGCCCTTCGACGTGGACACGATCGCGACGCCGAGCCCGTTCATCACCTTGGGCAGGTCGTCCTTCGGCTTGTAGACGCGCAGCCCCGGGCGGCTGATGCGCTCGATCTTCTCGATCACCGGCTTGCCGGCGTAGTACTTGAGGCTGATTTCGAGCGCCGATTTACCCTCGCCGTCGCGCACCGCGAAGTCCTCGATATAGCCCTCGTCCTTGAGCACCTGCGCGATCGCGGCCTTCAGCTTGCTCGCGGGTATCGCCACCGTCTGCTTCTCCGAACTCTGGGCGTTGCGGATGCGGGTGAGCATATCGGCGATCGGATCGGTCATACTCATGCTTTGTCCTCCCTACCAACTCGCCTTGACCACGCCCGGGATCTCACCGCGCAGCGCGATGTCGCGCAGCTTTCCCCGTCCCAGGCTGAACTTGCGGTAGACGCCACGCGGGCGTCCGGTAAGCGCGCAGCGGTTGCGCAGCCGCACCGGGGAGGCGTTGCGCGGCAGTTGCTGCAGCTTCAGCCGCGCCGCGTAGCGCTCCTCGGGCGAGAGCTTCGGATTGTTCGAGAGCTCGATCAGCTCCTTGCGCCGGGCGGCGAATTTCTTGACGGTTTTGCGGCGTTTCTGCTCGCGGTTGATGACGGCCGTTTTTGCCATAAATGTGTTCGCCTCAGTTCCTGCTCAGTTTCGGAATGGAAAGCGGAAGGCGCCGAGCAGCGCCTTTGCCTCGTTGTCGTTTTTCGCGGTGGTGGAAATCGTGATGTTCATCCCGCGGATCGCGTCGATCTTGTCGTACTCGATCTCGGGGAAGATGATCTGCTCCTTGACGCCCATGTTGTAGTTACCCTGGCCGTCGAAGCTCCTTCCGGAGATGCCGCGGAAGTCGCGGATACGCGGCATCGCGATGCTGACCAGGCGGTCGAGGAATTCGTACATGCGCGCGCCGCGCAGCGTGACCTTGCAGCCGACCGGATAACCGGCGCGGACCTTGAAAACGGCTATCGACTTGCGCGCCTTGGTGACGAGCGGCTTCTGGCCGGCGATCCTGGTCATGTCGGAGACCGCGTTGTCCATCACCTTCTTGTCGGCGACCGCCTCGCCCACGCCCATGTTGAGCACGATCTTCCGGATTCGCGGCACCTGCATGGCGGTCTTGTAGCTGAACTGCTGCATCAGCTGCTTGACCACGGTGTCTCGGTAATGGATCTGCAGGCGCGGAACCGGCGCGGGCCGTTCGGGCTTTCTTTCCCTGGCTTCCTTTTGCGCCGGCGCTTCTTTTCCTTCCAGCCGATTTTCCCGCGCCTCCTTCGGCGCCTGCGGCTGCTTCGCCTCCCTGGGCGGCGCCTTGGCCTCCTTCTGGGGCTTCTGGCCCTTCGCCTGCTTGGCGTCCTTGCCGGTCTTGGCTGCGCTCATGCGTCTATCACTTCGCCGTTGGACTTGAAATAGCGGACGCGGCGGCCGTCCTCCAGCGTCCGGACGCCGATTCGCCCGGCCTTCTTGAGCGCCGGGTTGTAAAGCGCCACGTTCGAGATGTGCAGCGGCAGCTCCTTGTCGATAATGCCGCCAGTGACGCCCTTCATCGGAATGGGACGCTGGTGTTTCTTCACCTTGTTGGCGCCTTCCACCACCACGTGCTCGGCGTCGACGATCTTGAGCACCGTGCCGCGCTTGCCCCTGTCGCGCCCGGTCAGCACGATGACGTCGTCGCCTTTTCGGATCCTGTGCATGGCCGCCTCTTACAATACTTCCGGCGCGAGCGAGACGATCTTCATGAAGCGCTCGGTGCGCAGTTCCCGCGTCACCGGCCCGAAGATGCGCGTGCCGACCGGCTCGAGCTTCGGCGTCAGCAGCACCGCCGCGTTCGAGTCGAACTTCACCAGCGAACCGTCGCTGCGGCGCACGCCCTTGGCGGTGCGCACCACCACCGCGTCGTAGATCTCGCCCCTCTTGACGCGCCCGCGGGGAGCGGCGTCCTTGACGCTGACCTTGATGACGTCGCCGATCCCGGCGTAGCGCCGCTTCGAGCCGCCCAGCACCTTGATGCACATCACGGCGCGCGCACCGGTGTTGTCGGCGACATCCAATACGGACTGCATCTGTATCATCGTCGTTCTCGCTGTTTCCTCTTCTCCAACTTGGCCCGGCATGCGCCTTGGCCAGTATTAGAGCCCGTCCGGGTCGGTCGCCGCGCTTTTCGCAAGCCCGGCGAAAGGTTGCGGATTATACGGATATCCCGCTGTATCCGCAACGCAAATTCACACCGCCTTGGCCCGCTCCACCAGCCGGACCACGCGCCACGCCTTGGTCCTGGCAATCGGCCGGCATTCCTCGATCGTGACCAGATCGCCTTCCTTGCACTCGTTGGCCTCGTCATGGGCGTGGTACTTGCTGGAACGCGTCATGATCTTGCCGTAGAGCGCGTGCTTGACGCGCCGTTCGACCAGCACGGTGACCGTTTTCTGCATCTTGTCGCTGACCACGCGCCCGGTCAGCCGCCGCTTGACGCCCGCTTCGCTCATGACTTGCCCTGTCCCTTCGCTTTTTCGGCAAGCAGGGTGCGCACGCGCGCGATGTCGCGTCGCACCTTGCCGAGCTGGCTCGTGTTGGTGAGCTGCTGGGTGGCCTTCTGCATGCGCAGGCTGAACTGCGCCTTGAGCAGAGTGGCCAGCTCCTGGCGCAGCTCGTCGGATGATTTTGCTCTCAGCTCGGACGCTTCCATCGCTAGCCCCCCACCAGCCGGGAAATGAAGATGGTGCGCAGCGGCAGCTTGGCCGCGGCCAGGCGAAACGCCTCGCGCGCCTCCGTTTCGTCCACGCCGTCCATCTCGTACAGCACCGCGCCGGGCTTGATCTCGGACACCCAGAATTCGGGGTTGCCCTTGCCGTTGCCCATGCGTACTTCAGCCGGCTTCTGCGATACCGGCTTGTCCGGAAAGATGCGGATCCAGATGCGTCCGCCGCGCTTGATGGCGCGCGACATCGCGCGGCGCGCCGCCTCGATCTGGCGCGCGGTGAGGCGCCCGCGCGTGGTCGCCTTCAGGCCGTACTCGCCGAAGCTCACCTTGTTGCCGCGCGTCGCGATGCCGCGATTGCGGCCTTTCTGCTCCTTGCGGTACTTACGCCTTGCCGGTTGCAGCATTCTTCGCTCCTGACCTCGTTCCCGGCCGGGTGCCCGGCTTCGCGCCCGGTTTGCGCGCGGCACGCGGCTTCTTGGGCTTGTCCCGGGCCGGGGCCTCGGGCGCCGGAGGCGCCGGGGCCAGCGCCGCGGCGATCGCCGCAGCCGGCTGGTCGCTCTTCGCCATCACTTCGCCCTTGAACACCCACACCTTGATGCCAATCACACCGTAGCTGGTCTTCGCCTCGGAAGTGCCGTAATCGATCTCCGCGCGCAGCGTGTGCAGCGGGACGCGGCCTTCGCGGTACCACTCGTAGCGCGCGATCTCGATGCCGTTGAGCCGGCCCGAACTCGCGATCTTGATGCCTTGCGCCCCGAGCCGCATCGCGTTGGTGATCGCGCGCTTCATGGCGCGGCGGAACATGATGCGTTTTTGCAGCTGCTGCGCGATCGAATCCGCGATCAATTGCGCATCGAGCTCGGGCTTGCGCACTTCCTCGATGTTGACGTGCACCGGCACGCCAAGCATCTTCTGCAGTTCCACCTTCAGCGACTCGATGTCCTCGCCCTTCTTGCCGATCACCACGCCGGGCCGGGCGCTGTACACCGTGATGCGCGCGTTCTTTGCGGGGCGCTCGATCACGACCCTGGAAACCGCCGCGTGCGCGAGTTTCCTTTTCAGGTGTTCGCGCACCTTGATGTCCTCGAGCAGCATGCCCGCAAAATTCTTGTTGTTGGCATACCAGCGCGAGGTCCAGTTGCGGTTGAGCGCAAGCCGGAAGCCGACCGGATTGATCTTCTGTCCCATTCACTTCCTCCCGTCGCCGACGGTCACGACGATGTTGCACGTCGGCTTCATGATGCGCGCGCCGCGTCCCTTGGACTGCGCGCGAAAGCGGCGCAGAAACGATCCGCGCTCGACGCAGATGCCCGTCACCTTGAGTTCGTCTATGTCCGCCCCGTCGTTGTGCTCGGCGTTGGCGATCGCGGATTCCAGCACCTTGCGGATGATCACCGCGCCCTTCTTCGGCGCGAAACGCAGGATATTGAGCGCCTGCTCCACCTGCTTGCCGCGGATGAGATCGGCAACGAGGCGCCCCTTCTGGGCCGACAGCCGCACGCCGCGCAATTTTGCCGTGGTGTTCATGTCCGGTCCCTTACGCCTTCGCCGGCGCCGCTGCCGGCGCTGGCGCCGTGGCCGGGGGCGTCGGGCTCGATTTCCTGTCGCCGCCGGCTGCTGCCGCCGCCGCCGCGGCAGCGGCGGCTTGGGCCGAGCCGGCCTTGGAGTGGCCCTTGAAGATGCGGGTATGGGAAAATTCCCCGAGCTTGTGGCCGACCATGTTCTCGGTTACGTAGACCGGTACGTGCTGCCGTCCGTTGTGCACGGCGATGGTGAGCCCCACGAAGTCGGGAAGTATGGTCGAGCGGCGCGACCAGGTCTTGATCGGGCGTTTGTCGTTTGTTTTCTGCGCCGTCTCCACCTTTTTCATCAGGTGCAGGTCGACGAACGGGCCCTTCTTGATCGAACGCGCCATGGGTTAGCCTCCGACCGCCTTTGCGTTGCGACGCCGGATGATCATGGCGTCGGTGCGCTTGTTCTTGCGCGTTTTGTAGCCTTTGCTCAGCACGGCCCACGGGGATACCGGGTCCCGCGCCGACGATTTCTTGCCTTCGCCGCCGCCGTGAGGGTGGTCGACCGGATTCATCGCCACCCCGCGCACCGTGGGCCGTATGCCGCGCCAGCGCACGCGCCCCGCCTTGCCGATGGACTCGAGCGAATGCTCCTCATTGCCGACCTCGCCGATGGTGGCACGGCAGTTGACGTGTACTTTGCGAATTTCACCCGAGCGCAGCCGGATCTGGGCGTATTCGCCCTCGCGCGCCAGCAACTGCACCGAGGCGCCGGCAGCGCGCGCGAGCTGCGCGCCCTTGCCGGGGAGCATCTCGACGCAGTGGATGGTGGTGCCGACCGGGATGTTCCTCAACGGCAGCGTGTTGCCGGCCTTGATCGGCGCTTCCGGGCCGGAGGCGAGCTGCATGCCCGCAGCCACGCCCTTCGGCGCGATGATGTAGCGGCGCTCGCCATCGGCGTAGCACAGCAGCGCGAGGCGGGCGCTGCGGTTGGGATCGTACTCGAGGCGTTCCACTTTCGCCGCGATGCCGTCCTTGTTGCGCTTGAAGTCGACTTTCCGGTAATGCCGCTTGTGGCCGCCGCCCTGGTGGCGCATGGTGATCTCGCCGTGCATGTTGCGGCCGGCTTTGCGGTTCTTGCGCTCGACGAGGTGAGGCACCGGCCGACCCTTGTGCAGGTCGGGATTGACGACCTTGACCTGCTGGCGCTGGCCGGGCGTGACGGGTCTCAACTTGACCAGCATTACTGGGTCTCCACCTGTTCGGCAAAGTTGATTTCCTGGCCGGGCCTGAGGCAGACGTAGGCCTTTTTCCAGTGGTTGCGCCGCCCGGTGAACTGCCCGAAGCGCTTGCCCTTGCCGCGAACGTTGACGACCTTCACCGATTTCACCTCGAGCTTCTTGTCCTTGGTGCTGAACATGAACTCGACCGCGGCCTTGATCTCGTGCTTGGTGGCGTCTTGAGCGACCCGGAACACGACCTGGTTGTGCTTGTCGGCGACGAACGTGCTTTTCTCCGAAACCACCGGCGCCAGGATCACCTGCATCAGGCGTTCCTGCTGTCTCAGGTTCGGGGCGGCGCTCATGCGAATATCTCCTCGATCTTCACCACCGCGCTCTTCGTCACCAGCACCGTAGCGTGCCGCACGAGGGCGATGGGGTCGGCCTCGCCGACCGTCACCACGTTGACATTGGGAAGGTTCCTCGACGAAAGCCGGAGGTTTTCGTCCAGGTTATCGGTGATGATCAGCACGTCCTCCAGCCCCATGCCCATGAGCTTCTGCGCGAGGAGCTTCGTCTTCGGCGCGTCCAGCGTGAACTTCTCGACCACGGCCAGCCGGTCTTCCCGCGCAAGCTGCGACAGGATCGAACAGACGCCGGCGCGGTACATCTTGCGGTTGAGCTTATGTGAGAAGTTCTCGTCGGGCAGATTGGGAAATATCCTGCCGCCGCCGCGCCATAGCGGAGAGGATGCCCTGCCGGCGCGCGCGCGACCGGTGCCCTTCTGCCGCCACGGCTTCTTGTTCGATTTGTTGATCTCGCCGCGCGCTTTCTGCGCCCGGGTCCCCTGCCGCGCGTTGGCGAGAAAGGCGGCGAGCACCTGGTGGACCAGCGCTTCGTTGTACTCGCGCCCGAACGCAGTGTCGGAGGCCGCGATCTTCGCGGTCGGCTTGCCGTTCTCGTTGATCACTTTGAGTTCCATGGCGCCCCCGCTTACTTGACCTTGGCGACGGCTTGGCCGGCGGCGGGCTTGGGCGCGGCGGGCGGCTTCGGCTTCGATGCCCGCACCGTCGGGCGCACCGTCACGTCGCCGCCGCGGGAACCCGGCAACGCGCCGCGGATCAGCAGCAACTGGCGTTCCGCGTCGACACGGACGATCTCGACGTTCTGCACCGTGCGGCGGGCGGCGCCCAGGTGGCCGGCCATGCGCTTTCCGGGAAACACGCGGCCCGGGTCCTGGTTCTGGCCGATCGAGCCCGGTTTGTTGTGCGATACCGAGTTGCCGTGGCTCGCGCGGTTGGAGGAAAAATGATGGCGCTTGATGACGCCGGAAAACCCCTTGCCCTGGGAGATGCCGGTGACATCCACCAGCTGCCCAACCTTGAAAATTCCCGCGCTGACGGCGCCACCGGACTTGAGGCTGGCAACCTCGCCGGGCTCGATGCGGAACTCGCGCAGGGTGTGGCCGGCCTCCACGCCGGCCTTGGCGAAATGCCCGGCGGCGGCTTTGTTGACGCGGCTCGGACGCCGCCGTCCGTACGCGACCTGCACCGCCGTATAGCCGTCGGTCTCCGCCGTCTTGATCTGGGTGACGCGATTGTTCGACACGTCCACCACGGTCACCGGGATGGTATCGCCATCATCGGTGAACACGCGGGTCATGCCGACCTTGCGGCCTACCAGCCCCAAGCTCATAGCTTGATCTCCACGTCCACACCCGCCGGCAGATCGAGCTTCATCAGCGCGTCCACCGTCTTGTCGGTGGGGTCGATGATATCCATCAGGCGCAGGTGGGTGCGGATCTCGAGCTGGTCGCGCGAGGTCTTGTTCACGTGCGGCGAGCGCAGCACGTCGAAACGCTGCTTGCGCGTGGGCAGCGGCACCGGGCCCTTCACCACCGCGCCGGTGCGCTTCGCCGTATCCACGATCTCGAGCGCCGACCGGTCGATCAGGCGGTAATCGAACGCCTTCAACCGGATGCGGATTTTCTGACTCTTGACGGCCATGTCCGTTACTCGATGATCTTCGCCACGACGCCGGCGCCCACGGTCTTGCCGCCCTCGCGGATCGCGAAGCGCAGCCCCTCCTCCATCGCGATCGGCTGGATCAGCGCCACCGTGATCGAGACGTTGTCCCCCGGCATCACCATCTCGGCGCCCTGCGC
>JACOVL010000147.1 GCA_016177355.1 Betaproteobacteria bacterium
AATACCTGCGAAATCCAATAAGCAAGCGCATGCTTGGCTTCGATTTTTCCCCTGATCCAGACCGCAAGCGTGACCGCCGGATTGTAATGGCCGCCGGAAACGTGACCCCCCATGTAGACCATCACCATCAACATGACGCCGATCGCGATCGGGTTACCGCTCAAAGTGACCGCCAACACCAGAAAAAGCGTGCCGATGAATTCCATCAAGTAGGCTCTCATAACCTCCCCCCATGCCAGTTCGCCACGAAAATCATCTGTCTAACCCATACGGCGCTGAAACTTAGACTGATTCTAATTCAAAAGCGCTCTAAACAGTCCCCTGCCTCATGTAAAGAAGCTCAGCGGCCAAGCATCGACTCGATTTCAGCGAACGTGCTGGCGATTTCGCTGGTCTGGATCGCCACGCCGAGCTGGCGCGCGATCTGGGTGGCGGAGAACAATCCCCGTACCGTTTGCCGGCCTTTGGCGTCGCACTCGATCACCACCGCGTGCTGGCGGCCCGCCTTCTTCAAAGTGGCGACGACGTGACCGACTTTCGCCGCCCGCACCTCCTTCATGTCGAGCACTTCGAGGCGCTCCTGCGGGGTCATGACGTCGCGCACCAGTATTTCCCCGCGCTTGAGCCCGCGCTGGAACGCGACCTGCACCGGTTTCTCGCCCAGGATGTCGGTGGCGGTGATGATCCCCAGCACCTTGCGGTCCTGGTCCACCACCAGCAGCAGCCGCACGCCGCGCTGGATCATGCGCCGGCGCGCCTCATCCACGGTGTCTCCGGGCAGGATGATGACCGCGGTGACGCGATTGAGATCGGTCATCACGCCCGTCGCTGCGTCGTCGAGCGTAACCTGCTCGGGGACGATTTGGGTGGGTTGGGCGTAGCCGACCCCTTCCTGCAGCATGGCGGATGCGAGAGGGGAATAGTCTCGAAGCATGGCCTCCTCCTTGTGCTGCGGCGGGGTCCGCCAGTCTGGGCGTGGCGCGGACGGCGGTTATTCGCGCTCGAGCACGCCCGCCGGCTCGCGCCGGCCGCCGGAACGGCGCAGCGTCCTGCGCAGGGAATGCCGGTTGAGATAGGGCGCGAGCTCCTCCAGCGCCCGCTGGTACACCTCGCGCTTGAACTCGATCACCGATTCGAGCGGCAGCCAGTAGCCGCTCCAGCGCCAGGCGTCGAACTCGGGCTTGGCGGAGGTGCGCAGGGACACGTCGCAGTCGCGGCCGACGAGGCGCAGCAGGTACCAGATCTGCTTCTGGCCGCGGTAGTTGCCGCGCCATTCGCGCCTGAGCCAGCGCTCCGGCACGTCGTAGCGCAGCCACTCGCGCGTGCGCCCGAGGATGCGCACGTGCTGCGGACTCAATCCGACTTCTTCCTTGAGCTCGCGATACATCGCCGCTTCCGGCGTCTCCCGGGGCTTCATGCCGCCCTGCGGAAACTGCCACGAATGCTCCTTGACCCGCTTACCCCAGAAAACCTCGTTTTTCCAATTACATAGAACGATGGCAACGTTGGGGCGGTAACCATCCCGGTCGATCATGCCCTACCCCCGTTAGTCGTTGCCTGGCCTCGATTTTTTCATACTTCCCCGGTGAACAAAAGCCTCCTCACCGGCGGGGTCAGGCGACGTAGAGCCGCTCCCCGTCGCAGCGGTTCATCTTGCGCAGGCCCTGCACGAATTTGAGGAATTCGAGCCCATATCGTTCCTCGAGTTCCCGCGCCTTCGGCTCAAGACCGGCCCAACCCAGGCTGCCGGGCGGATCGCGGAAGGCGAGAACGATGACGTTGCCCGGCCGGGCGGCGGGCAAGCACAGGGTCCCCGCCGGGAACGCCGCCTCGATGCGCGCAAGATTATCGTTGAACCCGCGGTCCGATCCCCACAGGTTCACCACCAGCACCCCGCGCGCGGCGAGCCGCCGCAAGCAGGCGCCATAGAACGCGCGCGACGAGAGCTGATTGACCTGGGAGTCGCCGTCGTAACCGTCGACCAGGATGACGTCGGCGGCCGGGCCCGCGCGCGCCATGTACTCCGCCCCGTCGCAAATGTGCATCGCGACCCGCTCGCCGGCCGCAGGCAGGTTGAATTGCTGACGCGCGACCGCCACCACCTGCGGGTTGACCTCCACCACCTCGATTTTCATCCACGGCATGCGGTGGTAGATGAACTTGACCACCGAGCCGCCGCCGAGGCCCACGACCAGGGCGCGTTGCGGCTCCTCGTGGAACAGGAGAAAGGCCATCATGCTGCGCGTGTAGGCGAGCTCGAGGTCGTTGGGGCGCGCGAGCCGCATCGAGCTCTGGATGGTGTCGCTGCCGATGTGCAGCGACCGGACTCCGGACCTCTCCGTTACGTAGACCTCGTCGGGGCCGCTCGCGAGCCCGCGCAGCCATCTCGCAAAAAACTTCATGCCGTTGTTCTGAAAGGGAATGGTGTTCGGTAGAATAGCGATTTTCCACGCCCGATAACAGTCATGCGCGTTTCGCAATTCTTCCTCTCGACGCTGCGGGAGGCGCCGGCCGAGGCCGAGGTCGTGAGCCACCAGCTCATGCTGCGCGCGGGACTCATCAAGCAGCTCACCCGCGGCGTCTACACCTGGATGCCGCTCGGCCTGCGCGTGCTGCGCAAGGTGGAGGCAGTGGTGCGCGAGGAGATGAACGCAGCCGGCGCGATCGAGCTCTCGATGCCGGCGGTGCAACCCGCGGAGTTGTGGCGGGAATCGGGGCGCTGGGAGCAGTACGGCCCGGAACTGCTGCGCATCAAGGACCGCCACCAGCGCGACTACTGCTTCGGGCCCACGCACGAGGAGGTGGTGAGCGACATCGTGCGGCGCGAGGTGAAGAGCTACCGGCAGCTGCCGCTCAACCTCTACCAGATTCAGGCCAAGTTCCGCGACGAGATCCGGCCGCGCTTCGGCGTGATGCGCGCGCGCGAGTTCGTGATGAAGGACGCCTACTCCTTCCACGCCGACAAGGCGAGCCTGGACAAGACCTACCGCGAGATGGTCGACTGCTATTCGCGCATCTTCACGCGGCTGGGCTTGAAATTCCGCGCGGTCGCCGCCGACACCGGGACGATCGGCGGCACCGGCTCGCACGAGTTCCACGTCCTCGCCGACTCCGGCGAGGACGCGATCGCCTGGTGCCCGGACTCCGACTACGCGGCGAACGTCGAGCTCGCCGAGGCGATTGAACCCTTCAAGCCCCGCTCAACCCCGGCACAGGGGATGAAAAAAGTTCCGACCCCGGGGAAAACCACATGTGAAGCAGTAAGTGAGTTTCTTGGTTTTCCGATCGAGAAATCGGTGAAAAGCATCGTGGTCGCAGCAAATGACAGCCTGTATCTATTGCTGATCCGTGGCGATCACACGTTAAACGAAATAAAAACGTCGAAAATCCGGTTTCTTTCCAAGTTTCGCTTTGCTACCGAGGATGAGATAAAAAATGCCTTCCGCTCGAGGCCAGGATATATCGGGCCTGTCGGGATTTCTTCAATGATTCCGATAATTGTTGATCGAACCGTGGCGAAGATGTCGGATTTTGTATGCGGAGCAAACGAAGACGGTCATCACCTGACCGGTGTGAACTTCGGACGCGATATAAAAGAACCAGAGCATGTTTTTGACATCCGTAACGTCGTGGCGGGAGATGCGAGCCCCGACGGCAAGGGCCGGCTCGAGATCCTCCGCGGCATCGAGGTGGGCCACGTGTTCCAGCTGCGCGCCAAGTACTCCAGGGAGATGAACCTCGCCTTCCTGGACGAGTCGGGCAAGTCGCAGATCATGGAGATGGGCTGCTACGGCATCGGCATCACCCGCATCGTCGCCGCGGCGATCGAGCAGAACCACGACGGGCGCGGGATCATTTTTCCGCGCGCGCTGGCGCCGTTCGAGCTCGCACTGACGCCGATCGGCATGGGCAAGAGCGCGCGGGTGCGGGAGACGGCGGAGCGGCTCTACCGCGAGCTCGCCGCCGCCGGCGTGGACGTGTTGCTCGATGACCGTGACGAGCGGCCCGGCGTCATGTTCGCCGACATGGAATTGATCGGCATCCCGCATCGCGCGGTGGTCGGCGAGCGCGGGCTGAAGAACGGGCAGGTCGAGTATCAGGGACGACGCGATGAGAGAGCCGAGTCCGTCCCGCTGCAGGATGCAATAAACTATTTAAAATCAAAGATATGCGGTTGAACCTCCGGATCGCGGCCAGCGTCCTGGGAGCGCTGCTCCTCGCTGCGCCCGCGGCCGCGCTGGCCGGCGCGCAGAAATACGAGCCGCTCGCCGCGAGCGTGCGGGCAACGCTCAACAAGGCGATCGCGGACCAGGCCGTGCCGCATCTCGCGTTCGACACCGAGGCGGAGGCGCGCGCCTGGCTCTCGGCCATGTCGCGCCGGCTCGCGCGCCGGATGCCCGACCGCCTCGCGCGCGAGGAATTCCTGATCACGGTGCACTACGAGGCCAAGCGCGCCGGCCTCGACCCGCAACTCGTGCTCGGGCTGATCCAGGTCGAAAGCAACTTCCGCAAGTACGCGGTGTCCCGCGCCGGCGCCCGCGGCTACATGCAGGTGATGCCGTTCTGGGTGAAGCTCATCGGCGGCGCCGACCACAACCTGTTCCATATCCGCACCAACCTGCGCTTCGGCTGCGTGATCCTGCGCCACTACCTCGGCATGGAAGGGGGAGACCTCTACCGAGCGCTCGGGCGCTACAACGGCAGCCTCGGCAAGCCCGAGTACCCGAACCTGGTGGTCCGCGCCTGGCGGCGCGACTGGCACTACGCCGAGCGCAATTCCGACACCCGCATTGCCGGCCGCTGATCGCCGGGTGCCGATGGCTCGCCGCCGGCGGTCGCCTTGCGGAACAGCTCGTCGAGCATGAGCCGCAGACCCTCCTCGACGCCGCCGGCCAGATCGAGCGCGAGCCGGTCGAGCTCCTGCCCCGACTGGCGCGTCGGCAGCCTGGCGCCCATGCGGAACACGAACAGGTGGTAGACGTCGGCGACGCTGATTCCGTCCGCGTCTCGGGTGAGCGTCCAGCCGCGCCCCACTCTGCCCACCCACTGTGCGAGGCTCATGGCGTCGAGTATCGCCTCGATCCGGTCCACCGGCAGTTTCACGACGGGGTGCAGCTGGAATACCGTGATGACCACTCCCGTGCGGTGCGCCTCCCACAAAACGCGCAGGATCTGCAGCGCGTCCAGGAACTGCGCGCCGGGAACCGCCTCGACCTGGGACGCGCGCTCGCGCCACTCCGGCATCACCGCCGTCGACACCGCGCCGAACAGCACCACCAGCCAGGAGAGATAGATCCACAGCAGGAAGATCGGGACGCTGGCGAACGCGCCGTAGACCAGCTTGTAGGTCGGGAACTGGGTGACGTAGAACGCGAAACCGAGCTTCATCCCCTCGAACGCGATCGCCGCCAGGAAGCCGCCCGACAGCGCATCCCGCGCCAGCACGCGCCGGTTCGGCATGGTGACGTAGAGTAGCGCAAAGGCGAAGCCGGTCAGCAGCATCGGCACGATCTTGAGCAGCATGACGCCGGCGATCGGGACGTCTTTCACCAGGCCGAGCGACTGGCTCACCAGCCACGAGGTGAGCGACAGGCTCGCCCCCATCAGGATCGGACCCACGGTGAGCAGCGCCCAGTAGATGAACACGCGCTGCACCGGGGTGCGCGGGCGGGGCACGCGCCAGATCTGGTTGAAAGCGCGGTCTATCGTGTGCAGCACGATCATCGCGGTGACGAACAGGAAGGCGAGGCCGACGGCGGTAAGCTTCGCCGCGTTTTCCGAGAACTGCTCGGTGTAGGCGGCGATGCTGTCGGCCGATTCGGGCAGCATGTTCTGGAGCAGGAACTGCTCGATGTGGCCCATCAGGTCGCCGAACACCGGGAACGCCGAGATCAGCGTCAGCGCCACGGTGATGATCGGCACGATCGCGAGCAGCGTGGTGAAGGTGAGGCTGGATGCGATCTGCATGCAGCGGTCTTCGTCGAAGCGCCGCCAGAGCATGCGCGCGAAATCAAGCAACGGCGGGGTTTTTCTGAGCTTCAGCAACGTGCCGTCCTCCTCGCCCGAAGGGCTTCTATATAATACTCTCGTAATCCCGCCGGCATCATGAAGGAAATCCTCGTCCTGTATTACAGCCACACCGGCGCCGTGAAGGACATGGCGCAACTCGTCGCGCGCGGCGTCGAGCAGGTGGCCGGCTGCGCCGCGCGCGTGCGCACCGTGCCCAAGGTGTCCGCCGCGGGCGCGGCGGGCGAGCCCCCGGTGCCCGGCTCCGGCGCGCCGTACGCCGAGCTGAAGGACCTGGAGGAATGCGCGGGGCTCGCGCTCGGCTCGCCGACGCGCTTCGGCAACATGGCGGCGCCGATGAAATACTTCTGGGACTCGACCGGCGAGCTGTGGCTGAAGGCGAGGCTCGCCGGCAAGCCCGCCGCGGTGTTCACCTCCACCGCCAGCCTCCACGGCGGCCAGGAGACCACGCTCGTCTCCATGATGCTGCCGCTGCTGCACCACGGCATGCTGATCGTGGGCCTCCCCTATTCCGAGCCGGAGCTGCTCGCCACCACCGGCGGCGGCACTCCCTACGGCGCGAGCCACCACGCGGGGGCCGCGGGCGAGCGGCCGGTCACCGAGCACGAGCGCAGGCTTTGCCTCGCGCTGGGGCGCCGCCTCGCAGAGACCGCTAAAAAGCTGGCGGGTTGACGGCCGCGGACACCGTTTACAGGCGACGTGCTATGCTTTTCCCCCTGACAGTGGGGGAGAAAAACAATGCCGCTCATCGCAATGACACGGGAAATGGGCTCGCTCGGCAAGGACGTCGCGGCGGCGATCGCCGGCCGCCTCAAGAAACAGGTGGTGCATCACGAGATCATCGACAATCTCGCGAGCAAAATGCGCCTGCGCAAGAGCCACGTCATCCGTTTCCTCGAGGGCAGATCCGGCATCCTGGAGCGCCTGACGACGGACAAGACCAGCCTCTCGATCTACACCGCCGATGAGACCTTCGCGCTGGCCGAGAGCGGCCAGGTGGCGGTGATCCGCGGCTGGGGCGCCGCGCACCTGCTGCGCCCGGTCCCGCACGTCATCTCGGTCCGGGTGTGCGCGCCGTTCGAAGTGCGGGTGGGTCGCATGATGGAGCGGCTGAACACCGACGACCGCGACTTCGTGGTGAACGAGATCAAGCTCTCGGAAGAGGCGCACGGGGCGATCACGCGCCGCCACTTCGGTATCAGCTGGCAGCACTCCGACCAGTACGACCTGGTGCTCAATACCGAACGCCTGACGATCGAGGAATGCACTGACGAGGTGATGGGCCTGCTCGACGACCCGACGTTCCAGGAGACGCCGGAGTCCATGCGCATGTTCCGCAATCTCGCGCTCGCCGCGCACGTGCGCTCCGCGCTGCGCCAGGACCCGCGCACCGGGAAGATGCAGATTTCCATCACCGCGGAAAACGGCGTGGTCACGCTCAGCGGGCTGGTCGACCCCGGTCAGGAGCCGAAGGACGCGGCGGAGGTCGCCTCCAGGGTCCCCGGCGTGAAGGACGTCGTCAACCAGCTGCGCCTGGCCGTCCCCGGCGCCCGCCACATCGTCGAGGGCTGACCACCCCTGCCCTGCGGGCTTCCCCTCCTTGACAAGGAGGGGAAGGAGCGACAGCGAGGGGTGGTCAGACCTGCGGGTTGATCCGCTCCAGCTTCGAATGCAGCTTGTTGAGCGCGTTGATGTAGGCCTTGGCCGAAGCCACGACGATATCGGTGTCGGCGCCCTGGCCGTTGACGATGCGCCCGCCCTTCGACAGGCGCACCGTGACCTCGCCCTGCGCGTCGGTGCCGGTCGTGATGGCATTCACCGAGTAGAGCAGCAGCTCGGACCCGCTCTTGACGATGCTGTCGATCGCCTTGAAGGAGGCGTCCACCGGCCCGCTGCCCCGCGCTTCGGCCCGCCGCTCCTTTCCGTCCTCGCTGACCACGACCTTCGCGTAGGGGGACTCCCCGCTCTCGGAGTGGGCGGTGAGTGACACCAGCCTGTAGTGCTCGTTCTCGACGTAGTCGCTCGCCTGCTCGCTGATCAGCGCCTGCAGGTCCTCGTCGAAGATTTCGCGCTTCTTGTCGGCGAGGTCCTTGAAGCGCTTGAACGCGGCGTTCAGGGCCTCTTCCGACCCGAGCTCGATGCCGAGCTCGTGCAGCCGGTTCTTGAAGGCGTTGCGGCCCGACAGCTTCCCCAGCGTCAGGCGGTTGGCGTTCCAGCCGACGGACTGGGCGCTCATGATCTCGTAGGTCTCGCGGTGCTTCAGCACGCCGTCCTGGTGTATGCCGGATTCGTGCGCGAAGGCGTTGGCGCCGACGATCGCCTTGTTCGGCTGCACCGGGTAGCCGGTGATGCCGGAGACGAGCTTCGACGCCGGCACGATCTGCGTGGCATCGATGCCGGTGTCGCACGGGAACACGTCCTGGCGCGTACGCACCGCCATCACGATTTCCTCGAGCGAGGCATTG
The DNA here is from genome assembly GCA_016177355.1 of Betaproteobacteria bacterium. Lineage (GTDB taxonomy): Bacteria > Pseudomonadota > Gammaproteobacteria > Burkholderiales > SG8-41 > SG8-41. The sequence continues at coordinate 8,493 of JACOVL010000147.1, forward strand.
CCGGCGCGCTCGCCGAGTCCGTTCACCGTGCACTCTACCTGGCGCGCCCCGTTCAGCACCGCGGCGAGCGAGTTGGCGACCGCGAGGCCCAGATCGTTGTGGCAATGCACCGACCACACCGCCCTGTCGGAGTTGGGGATGCGCTCTCGGAGCCTGCGGATGAGCGGGCCGAAATGATCCGGCAGCGTGTATCCCACGGTGTCCGGCACGTTGATGGTGGTGGCGCCGGCCTTGATCACCTGCTCCAGGATGCGGCAGAGGAAATCGATATCCGAGCGGCCGGCGTCTTCCGGCGAGAACTCGACGTTGCCGGTGTACTCGCGCGCCCACTTGACCGCCCTCACCGCCTGCTCGATCACCTGCGAGGGCTCCATGCGCAGCTTTTTCTCCATGTGGATGGGGCTGGTCGCGATGAAGGTGTGCACGCGCGGCGACCGGGCGCTCCCGACCGCCTCGCCGCAACGGCGCACGTCCTTCTCGTTGGCGCGCGCCAGGCCGCATACCGTGCTGTCCTTGATAACGGAAGCGACCGCGCGCACCGCCTCGTAGTCCCCGTCGCTCGACGCCGGGAAGCCGGCCTCGATCACGTCCACCCGCATGCGCTCCAGTTGCCGCGCGATGCGGATTTTCTCGTCCTTCGTCATCGCTGCGCCGGGGCTCTGCTCGCCATCGCGCATCGTCGTGTCGAAAATGATCAACTTTTCCTTGGCCATGATGATCTCCGTGCTGTAATCCACGGCGCGGCTGCCGCACGCAGCGCCGGTGGCTGGGCTGATACCTGCTTCCGGGGCGGTTGCCCGCGCCGGCCGAAACAACTTGTGTGGGGGAAGGGGTTAGCGCGCGCGAACGCGCAGCAGCAGGCCGGCCAGCAGAAGGCTGGCAAGAAATGTAAGCGCGAAAGAAAGCGCGTTGGCCCGCACACGATCCATGACGAGGAAATATAACGGTTTTTTACGCGCCCTGCAAGTCGCTGCCCGGCTCAGGCGGCGGGCGGCGGGGGCGGCGCCTGACCGATCGTCCGTTTCCGGGCCAGCTCGTAGATCCAGATCATGTAGCCCGAGATGCCGTAGCCCACGAACAGCAGGAACAGCATCTCGGGCAGCGTGCTGGAAACCGTGAACAGCGCCATGATGCCGAAGGCGATCGCCACTACTACCGAGAACGGCACGCTTTTGCGCAGGTTGATATCCTTGCCGCTGTAGAACTTGAAATTGCTCACCATGGTGAGGCCGGCGAACACCGTCAATCCCCACGCCAGCCATTTCACGTCCTGGCCCTTGATCTGATACTCGTTCAATGCCCAGACCAGGCCCGCCACCAGGCAGGCGGCGGCGGGACTCGGCAACCCCTGGAAGAAGCGCTTGTCGGCGACGTCGAGCGTGGTGTTGAAACGCGCGAGCCGCAGCGCCGCGCATACGCAATAGATGAACGCCGCGATCCAGCCGAGCTTGGTGGTGAGCCACGGTCCCAGCATCGCCACGGTCTTCATGGTGGCGAAATCCTTGAGCGCCCAGACGTAGACCACCAGCGCCGGCGCCACGCCGAAAGACACCATGTCGGAGAGGCTGTCGTACTCGGCGCCGAACGCGCTCTGGGTGCGGGTCAGGCGCGCCACGCGACCGTCGAGACCGTCGAACACCAACGCGATGAAAATCGCTATCGCGGCCTGCTCGAAGCGCCCGTTCATCGCCTGCACGATCGCGTAGAAGCCCGCGAAGAGAGCGATCGTCGTGAACAGGTTGGGCAGCCAGTAAATCCCGCGCCGGGCGAAGCGTGACTGGATGAAGAGCTTGTGTTCGCGCGGTTCGTACATCATGGTTCACGGTAATACAGCGAGTATCGTCTCGGTGGCGTAGACTTTGTCGCCCACGGCGGCGACCGGCCGTGATTCCAGGGGCATGTAGACGTCCACGCGCGAGCCGAAGCGGATGAAGCCGTAGCGCTCGCCGCGCGCGAGCCGGTTACCGGCTTGCGCGTAGCACAGGATGCGGCGCGCGATCAGGCCCGCGATCTGCACGCAGGTCACGTCCGCCCCGCCCGCGGTCCGGATCCATAACGCGGCGCGCTCGTTCTCGAGCGAGGACTTGGACAGCGCGGCATTGAAGAACTTTCCCGGATGGTGCCAGGCGTCCCGGATCTCGCCGTCGACCGGGCTGCGGTTGGAGTGCGCGTTGAAGACGTTCATAAAGACGCTCATCTTGAGCGCGTCGCGCTCGAGGTAGGGGTCGCGGGTGCGCTCGACGGTGACGACGCGGCCGTCGGCGGGAGAAAGCACCGCCCGGAGGTCCTGCGGCACCGCGCGCGGCGGATCGCGGAAGAACTGCACCATGAACAGGGTCACGAGCCACAACGGCGCCGCCCACCCTGCGCCCGCCAGCCAGTGCGCCAGCCCCGCAGCCATCACGGATACGGCGATGAACGACCAGCCTTCCCGCGCGATGATCGGGTGCGGATAACCGCTCGCGCCGGCAGGCGGGAGGCGGGAAGCGTCAGGCACCCCGGCAAGGATCTTAGATTCCTCACTCATCACTCATCACTCATCACTAGTTCTTGGACTGATCCACCAGCCGGTTCTTCTTGATCCAGGGCATCATGTCGCGC
>JACOVL010000136.1 GCA_016177355.1 Betaproteobacteria bacterium
CGCGTTCCGCTCCGAGCCCCAGGAGCAACGCCGCGACGCCGAGAAAATAGGCGTACCACAGCGGGAACTCCAGCAGGCTGTGGATGCCGATCACGGCGAGCAGCGCCAGTATCCACCACCGGTCGAGATCGAGCCTCGCGTGCCTCAGGTCCGCAAGCCAGACGAGGGCTGCGCCAGTCACGATCAGCGCGCCGATGCAGCCGGTCTCGGCCAGGAGATGGAACACGATATTGTGCGCGTGGTTGAATATGCCGGGTGCCGCGCCCATACCTTCCGTCGCGGTGTATTCGAAGTGATTCCAGGCGAACTGGCCGTAGCCGGCGCCGAGCACGGGCGCGGCCAGGAACATGCGCCAGGCCTCGTGCCAGAGCTGCCAGCGCGCCTCGATGCCGGCCGCCTCCGCGAACAGGCGCTCTCCGGATGTAACCTGCGCGGTCTGCTCCGGAATCATGAACGGCAGCGCAGCTACCCATTGTGCTGCAACGAACCCGGGCAGCAACCATAGAACGAAAACGGCAAGCCGGCGGCTATCGGCCTCGCGCCGGTGGCGGCGCAGAACAAGCGCGAGTGCGGCAAGCACGGCGAGATAAAGCCATGGGCTGCGCGAGCCCGAGAGCGCCAGCACGAACAGCAGCGGTGCGGCCCATGCAGCAACCCACGCCCCGTGCATGCGGCCGCGACCGTAGAGGTACGCGGCGCAACCGAGTGCGAGCGTCACGTAGGCGGCATAGTGATTAGCCTGCCCGAGATTGCCGTATACCCCGGCCCCGCCCTTGCGCACCACCAGGAAATCGAGCGGAGTCGAAAGCTGATAGTGCTGGAGCAATCCGGCGAGCGCGCCGAGCAGCCCGCCGCACAGCGCGAACCACGCGAGGGTGGTCACGACCGCCGTCATGCCGAGTTCGCGCCGGAGGGTGTGCGCAAGCAGCATCAGCAGCGCCGCCCACAGCAGGTAGAGCGCCGCTGTCAGCGCCTGCTCCGGGTACGGCACTCGACCGAGCGCGACTTGCAAGCCGAGCAGCAGCGCGAGCACCGGCGGGACCAGGGCTACCGCGGGCAGCGCCGCCCCGCGCCATGGCTCGCGTCTCAGGAGCAGGGCCGCCGCCGCCAGCCCGAGCGCAAAAGCGAGCCACTCGCTGTAGAACGCCGTCAGCGGAAAACGATGGTAGGGCTGCAGGAAGGGGACGACGAACATGAGCCCCGTCAGGATGAGGCTCAGTTGCGCGGCGCGCTCGTTGTCCGGAACTTTCACGGCGTGTCGCCGCCAGAATATACTAGAGGATGCGCGGCCGCAAAAAATCAGCTAAATCATGAAAATAACCCCGGTCCTGCTGATCATACTCGACGGCTTCGGGCACCGCGAGGAGTGCGAGCACAACGCCATCTGCCAGGCGCGCAAGCCGCACTGGGATTTCCTGTGGGCGAGCTACCCGCACACCGTCATTGACGCCTCCGAGAAATGGGTGGGGCTGCCGAAGGACCAGATGGGCAACTCGGAAGTCGGCCACATGAACATCGGCGCCGGGCGCGTGGTCTACCAGGACTACACCCGCATCGAGCATGCGGTCGAGACCGGGGAGTTCTTCAGGAACCCGGTGCTCGTGAAAGCGCTTGAGACGGCGCGCGGCGCGGGCCGCGCGCTGCACATCCTGGGGCTGCTCTCGCCGGGCGGCGTGCACAGCCACGAGTCGCAGATCCACGCCATGCTGGGGATGGCCGCGCGTGCCGGCGTCAGGGACATCCGGGTGCACGCTTTCCTCGACGGGCGCGACACGCCCCCCAGGAGCGCGGAAGCATCGCTGCTCGCGCTGCAGAAAAAATGCGACGAGCTGAAGGCGGGGACGATCGCCTCGATCTGCGGCCGCTACTACGCGATGGACCGCGACAACCGCTGGGAGCGCATCCAGCCCGCTTACGATCTCATCACCAGGGGCAAAGCCGGGTACCGGGCCGCGACCGCGGTCGAGGGGCTCGATGCCGCCTACGCGCGCGGGGAAAACGACGAGTTCGTCAAGGCCGTCGCCGTCGGCGCGCCCGTCCCGATGAACGACGGCGACGCAGCCGTGTTCATGAATTTCCGGGCGGATCGCGCCCGGCAGATGACGCGCGCGCTGACCGATCCCGCATTCAAGGGTTTCGCGCGCGGACATTTTCCGAAGCTCGGGTATTTCTGCACGCTCGCGAGCTACGGCGATGATTTCGCGCACCTGCCGGCGGCGTTTCCGCCGCAGAGCGTCGAGGGCGGCTTCGGCGAATACGTATCCGCCAAAGGCCTGAAGCAGCTGCGCATCGCGGAGACCGAGAAGTACGCTCACGTCACCTACTTCTTCAACGGCGGCGTCGAAACGCCGTACCCCGGGGAGGAGCGCATCCTCGTGCCCTCGCCCCGGGTCGCGACCTACGATCTCAAGCCCGAGATGAGCGCCCGTGAAGTCACGGACAAGCTGGTGGAGGCGATCGGCAGCCGCCGCTACGGCGCCATCGTCTGCAATTTCGCCAACAGCGACATGGTCGGGCATACCGGCAACCTCGCCGCCGCCACCCGCGCCATCGAGGTGCTCGACGAGTGCATCGGGCGCGCGGTCGCCGCGATGCAGGAGGTAGGCGGCGAGGTGCTGATCACCGCCGACCACGGCAACGCCGAGACCATGCTCGACCCGGTGACGCGGCAGGCGCATACCGCGCACACGCTGAACCTGGTGCCGCTGCTCTACATCGGCCGAAGAGCGAAGGCCGCGCCGCGTGGCGCGCTGCAGGACGTCGCCCCCACGCTGCTCGCGATGATGGGCCTGCCGCCGCCGCCGCAGATGACCGGCACGCCCCTGATCAGCTTCGCGTGAGCGCCCGCGCCGCCGGCGTTATCCTCGTCCTGCTCCTCGTGGGCGCGCCGGATGCCCTGCCGGCCGCGGCGGGCGGCGCCAAGGAAAGGGAGCTGCGCGTGTTGCGCGGCCGGATCGAGGCGCTGCAGAAGCGCCTCGCCGACGCCGAGGAAACGAAGAACGAGGCATCCGACGCCCTCAAGGAATCCGAGCGCGCGATCTCGGACGCGAACCGGACCTTGCGCGAGCTCGGCAGCCAGTCGCGCGAAATCAATCTCCAGCTGGCGGCGCTGCGCGGCGAATCGCGCCGGCGCGAGGAGGCGCTGAAGGGGCAGCAGGCGTTGCTCGCGCGCCTGCTCTACCGGCACTATCTCGGCGGTCCGGCCGAGCCGCTGAAGCTGCTGCTGAACCGCGAGGACCCCAACCAGGTGGCGCGGCACATGCACTACTTCGGCTACATCTCCCGCGCGCGCGCGCGCCTGATCGCGGAACTGCGCTCTGGCCTCGGCCGGCTGCGCGAGCTCGCGCAGGAAGCGGAGCAGAAAGCGGCCGAGCTCGCCGCCGTCACCGCCGAGCAGCAGGCGCAGCGCGGACGGCTCGAGCGCGAAAAGCGCGCGCACAGCCAGGTGCTCGCCCGGATCTCACGCGACATCCAGCGCCAGCGGCGCGAAATCGGTACGTTGAAGCGCGACGAAAACCGGCTCGCGCGGCTGGTGGAGCAGATTTCCCGGCTGGTCGCGCGCGGCAAGGCCGCGCCGCGGCTGAAAAACGAGCGCGTGCCGGACGCCTCCTCCGACGGCGGCCCGTTCCAGGCCCTGAAAGGCCGGTTGAGCCTGCCGGTCCGCGGGGAACTCACCAACCGCTTTGGCAGTCCACGTTCCGACGGGGGGGTGATCTGGAAGGGCCTGTTCATCGCCGCCCGGGCCGGCGAGGAAGTGCGGTCGGTCGCCGCCGGGCGCGTGGTGTTCGCCGACTGGCTGCGGGGCTTCGGCAACCTGCTGATCGTGGACCACGGCGGCGCGTACATGAGCCTGTACGGCAACAACGAGACCCTCTACAAGCGGGTCGGTGACATCATTCACGGCGGCGAGGCCGTCGCGGCGGTGGGCTCGAGCGGCGGCAACGCCGATTCGGGTTTATACTTCGAGTTGCGGCATGAAGGCAGGCCGCTGGATCCCCTGACGTGGGTGGATGTGAAGTGAGCTCAGGAGCCGGCAATGCGTAACAAGCTGAACCAATTCGGATTGATCGTCGTCGGCGTGCTGATCGGCGTCGCGGTAAGCCTCAATTACTCGGCGGTGGCCCAGAAGCCGGCGGTGACGATGCCGCTGCCGGTCGAGGAACTGCGCGCGTTCACCGAGGTGTTCGGGCGCGTGAAGAGCGACTACGTCGAGCCGGTGGACGACAAGAAGCTCATCACCGAGGCCATCAACGGCATGCTGACGGGGCTCGACCCCCATTCCGCCTACCTCGACCAGGAGGCGTTCCGCGAGCTGCAGGTCGGCACGCAAGGCGAGTTCGGCGGGCTCGGCATCGAGGTCGGCATGGAGGACGGCTTCGTCAAGGTGGTGGCGCCGATCGACGATACGCCGGCGGCGCGCGCGGGAGTCAAGCCCGGCGATCTCATCGTCAAGCTCGATGAGACCTCGGTCAAGGGCATGACGTTGAACGATGCGGTCAAGCGCATGCGCGGCAAGCCCAACACCCAGATCACGCTCACCATCGTGCGCAAGGGCGAGCCGAAGCCGATCGTGGTGACGCTCACCCGCGCCGTCATCAAGATCCAGAGCGTGAAATCGAAGCTGCTCGAGCCGGGCTACGCCTACTTCCGCGTGAGCCAGTTCCAGGAGCACACCGGCGAGGCCCTCGCGCGCTCGGTCGAGAAGCTGTTCAAGGAAAACCCGGGCCCGATGCGGGGCATCGTGCTCGACCTGCGCAACGATCCCGGCGGGCTGCTGAACGGCGCGGTGGCGGTCTCCGCCGCGTTCCTCCCGGCGGGCTCGCTGGTGGTGTACACCGACGGCCGCGCCGAGGACTCGAAGATGAAGCTGAACGCGAGCCCCGAGCACTACCTGCGCGGCCGCCTGAAGGAAGATTACGTCCGCAAGCTGCCGCAGGAAATCAAGACGGTGCCGATGGTGGTGCTGGTGAACGGCGGCTCGGCCTCGGCCTCCGAGATCGTCGCCGGCGCGCTGCAGGACCACAAGCGCGCCGTCGTCATGGGCCAGCCGACCTTCGGCAAGGGTTCGGTGCAGACCATACTGCCGCTCGGCAACAGCACGGCGATCAAGCTCACCACCGCGCGCTACTACACGCCGAACGGGCGCTCGATCCAGGCGAAAGGCATCATCCCCGACATCCCGCTCGACGACGGCTCGACCGACCGCGCCGCCCTCAAGCTGCGCGAGGCCGATCTCACCAAGCACCTCATCGACAACATCAAGGAAGAGGAGAAAGCCAAGGCGGTGGCGGCCGCCAAGCAGCAGTACAACTTCACGCCGGCGCCGCGCCCCAAGGACGTGGACGAGAAGCTGCTCAGGCCCGGGCCGGGCGAAATCGTGTCCGCGCACGATTACGAGCTCAACCAGGCGGTCTCGTTCCTGAAGAGCCGCGGCGCAACGAAAGCCGCCGCCAACTAGCGCGGCGCCGTTTCCGCGGCAACACCCGACGCCCGGCACGGCCCGGGCGTTTGTTTTTGCAACTTGCGGATCGTAACGATACATTGTCGCCATGAACGACGAGCAGCTGCTGCGCTACAGCCGCCACATCCTGCTGCCGCAGATCGGCATCGAGGGACAGGAGCGCCTGCTCGCCGCGCGCGCGCTGGTGATCGGGGCGGGCGGGCTCGGCTCGCCGGTCGCGCTCTACCTCGCCTCCGCGGGGATGGGAGGCATCACGCTCTGCGACAACGAGGACGTAGACCTCACCAACCTGCAACGCCAGATTGTTCACCGCACCGATGCGATCGGCCGGAAAAAAGTGGATTCGGCGCGCGCGACGCTGGCCGCGATCAATCCCGAGGTCATGGTCGCCGCGCTGGCCGAGCGGGTGGACGGGAAACGGCTGGAGACACTTGCCGCGCAGGCCGACGTCGTGGTGGACGGCAGCGATAACTTCGCGACGCGCCACGCGGTGAACCGCGCGTGCGTGCGGATGAAAAAGCCGCTCGTCTCGGGCGCGGCGGTGCGTTTCGACGGCCAGGTCGCGGTGTTCGACCTGCGCGCAGCGGGATCGCCCTGCTACGCCTGCCTGTTTCCCGAGCAGGGGGAAGCGGAGGACGTGCGCTGCGCGGTGATGGGCGTGTTCTCGCCGTTGACCGGCATCATCGGTTCGATCCAGGCGGCGGAAGCGCTGAAGCTCGTCGCGGGCGCGGGCGAATCGCTCGCCGGACGGCTGCTGCTGCTCGACGCGCTTGCCATGCAGGTGCGCACCATCAAGCTCGTCAAAGACCCGGCCTGCCCGGTGTGCGGCGGCGCGCGGCGGGGCGCCGCCTAGCTCGTCATATCCAGTGACGCCGCGTCTCCTGCCGCAGCTGGCGCCGCGGGAGCGGAAGGGGCGGCGGGAGCGGCCGCCACGGGCTGGCCGGCGAGCAGCGCTTCGAGGTCGCGCGTGAGCTGCTCCAGGTTGGGGCCGGCGCGCCCCAGGCACTGCATCAGCACGCGCGAGGGAAACTCCTGCAGCGTCAGCGGCCGGGTGGTGACGCGGCTCTTCGCCGCGTTGTCGAGCGCCGGGGAAAAATGGCCGCTCTTGTACCCCGCCTTCAGGCTTTCCACGCCGTCCACGATCGCCTGCTGGGTGCGGGCAATGCCGATCAGCAGTTCGGCGATCTGTTGAGTCGTCAGGTTGGCCATCCTCGTTCTCCCAGGTTTATGCGATCACGCCTTCCATGAGCTGGCGCCACTGTCTTGCCCACAGCTCGGCCGGGTCGCGCTTGAAGCCGCTCTTCGCGAACTGGTGCCAGCGCCCGGTGACGAAGCTCATCAGCAGGTTCGCGTGCGCCGTCACGTCCGTGTCCTCCGCGATCTCCTTCTGCGTCACGCCGAAGCGCAGCGCCTGCTTGAGCGCCGCTTCCAGCCGCTCGTGCAGCTGGTTGATGCGCGCCTGCAGGCGCTCGTCCTCGTTCACCAGCGCGTCCCCGATCAGCACGCGCGTCATGCCGCGGTTCTTCTGCGCGAAACCGAGCAACACCGCGACCATCGCCTCGAGCTGGCGCACCCCGCTCTTCTCCTCGCTGGTGATCTTGTTGATGAGCGCGAACAGCGTCTGCTCGATGAACTCGATCAGCCCGTCGAACATCTGGGCCTTGCCCTTGAAATGGCGGTAGAGCGCGGCCTCCGACACCTCGATGCGCGCGGCGAGCGCGGCGGTGGTGATCTTCTCGCCCACCGGGGTCTCCAGCATCTGCGCCAGCGTCTGCAGGATCTGGTCCCTGCGCTCGCCTGTCTTGGCCGCCATTTCCGATCTCGCCGGAGCCCCCGGGTTCCTATTGTATCGCGCTAGCGGCGGCGGATCAGCGTGCCCACGCCTTCGTCGGTGAGGACTTCCAGCAGCAGCGCGTGCTCGACGCGCCCGTCTATGATGTGGCAGGTGTTGACGCCGTTCTTCACCGCGTCGAGCGCCGAGCTGATCTTGGGCAGCATGCCGCCGGATATGGTGCCGTTGGCGAACAGCTCGTCGACCTTTTTCGAGGAGAGCCCGGTGAGCAGGTTGCCCTTCTGGTCGAGCACGCCGGGCGTGTTGGTGAGCACGACCAGCTTCTCCGCCTTCAGGATCTCGGCCATCTTGCCCGCGACAAGATCGGCGTTGATGTTGTAGGTCTCGCCCTTCTTGCCGACGCCGAGCGGCGCGATCACCGGGATGAAGTCGTTGGTATGCAGCTGGTGGACGATCTCGGGGTCTATGCTGTCGACCTCGCCCACCTGCCCGATGTCCATCAGCTCGTCGGAATCGCCGTTCCCGCGCACCAGCATTTTTTTCGCGCGGATCAGCCCGCCGTCCTTGCCGGTGAGGCCCACCGCCCGGCCGCCGTGCTGGTTGATGAGATTGACGATGTCCTTGTTGACCTGGCCGCCCAGCACCATCTCGACGATGTCCATGGTCTCGGCGTCCGTCACCCGCATGCCCTGCACGAATTCGCCCTTCCTGCCGAGCTGCTTCAGCAGATCGTCTATCTGCGGGCCGCCGCCGTGCACCACGACGGGGTTCATGCCGACGAGCTTCAGCAACACCACGTCGTGCGCGAAGCTCTTCTTCAGCTTGTCCTCGGTCATGGCGTTGCCGCCGTACTTGACGACGATGGTCTTGCCGTGGAAGCGCCGTATGTACGGCAGCGCCTCGGCGAGGATCTTCGCCCGGTCCGCGGCGGTGGTTCCGGTGAGAGCCATGAGCAGTGGTAGTTGCGTCCGTCGGTCCGCGGCTATTCTACGGCAAACGCAAGCGTGCAAGCGCGTGAATTCGCTTTGCTATAATCCGCCGCGAAAACCATGCGCCCGCTCCTGCTGCTCCTGCTGTCCGCTCTTTCCTCCGCGCCGCACGCCCAGCAATCCGCGTTGCCTGCCGCGCCCGCGATCGCGGCCAGGGCCTGGCTGCTGCTCGATTTCAACAGCGGCCAGACGCTGGCGGCGCACAATCCGCAGCAGCGGGTGGAGCCGGCCTCGCTGACCAAGCTGATGACGGCCTATCTCACGTTCGGCGCGCTCAGGCAGAAGCAGATCCGGCCCGAGCAGGTGGTGCACGCCTCCCTCAACGCGTGGCGCGCCGAGGGCTCGCGCATGTTCATCGAGCCCGGCAAGCCGGTGACGGTGGACGAGCTGATGCGCGGCATGATCGTGCAGTCCGGCAACGACGCCAGCATCGCGCTCGCCGAGACGATCGCCGGCAGCGAGGAAGCGTTCGCCGGGATGATGAACCGCGAGGCGCGGAGACTCGGCCTGAAGCACACCCGGTTCGCCAATGCGACCGGCCTGCCGCATCCCCAGCACTACTCGACGGCGCGCGACCTCGCGCTGCTCGCTTCCGCCGTGATCCGCGACTTTCCCGAGTACTACCCCCTCTACTCGCTGAAGGAGTACCGCCACAACAACATCACGCAGGCCAGCCGCAACCGCCTGTTATGGAGCGACCCGACCGTGGACGGCATGAAGACCGGCTTCACCGAGAGCGCGGGCTACTGCCTGGTATCTTCGGCGAAACGCGGCGAGCGCCGGCTGGTCTCGGTCGTGCTCGGCGCGGGGAGCGAGGCGCGGCGCGCGGCGGAAAGCCAGAAGCTCCTCAATCACGGCTTCCAGACCTTCGACAGCGTCCGCCTCTACGCGGGAAACCAGCCGGTGGCGACGCTCCAGGTGTTCAGGGGCGCGGCAAACGGCGTCAAGGCGGGATTCCTGGCGGACCTCTACGTGACGGTGCCCAGGGGCCGGGGCGGCAACTTGAAGGCCGCGCTGGAGAGCCTGCAACCCCTGCTCGCCCCGATCGGCGCCGGGCAGAGAATCGGCACGATGAAGCTCACGCTCGACGGCAAGCCGTTTCTCGAGCTGCCGGTTGTCGCGCTGGAGGGCGTGCCCATCGCCGGCATCCTCGGGCGCGGCTGGGACACGTTGCGGCTGCTGTTCCGCTGACCCGGGACAGGCGCGAATCCGGTGTAGACTTGTCCGCGAGGCCATACCGGTCATGAGCACGAGCGAAACGGTCTATCTCAACGGCGAATTCATGCCGCTCGAAAATGCGCGCGTCCCGGTGCTCGACCGCGGCTTCATCTTCGGTGACGGCGTCTACGAGGTGATCCCGGTCTACTCGCGGCGCCCGTTCCGCCTGCCGGAGCATTGCCGGCGCCTGCAGAGGAGCCTCGATGCGGTCCGGATCGCGAATCCGATGACGGATGCGGAATGGGCCCGCCTCGTCGGCGAGCTGGTCGCGCGCAATGCGGACGAGGACCAGTACATCTACCTGCAGGTGACGCGCGGCGTGGCGAAGCGCGATCACGCCTTCCCCCGGGACGCAAAGCCGACCGTGTTCGTGATGTCGAGCCCGCTGGCAACTCCGGCGAGGGAACTGGTCGAGAACGGCGTGCCGTGCGTCACGGCCGTCGATTTCCGCTGGCTCAAGTGCGACGTGAAGTCGGTATCGCTGCTCGGCAACTGCCTGCTGCGGCAGGCGGCGGCCGACGCCGGCGCGGCCGAGACGGTGCTGTTCCGCGACGGCTGGCTCACCGAGGCCTCGGCGAGCAATGTCTTCGTGGTGAAAGGCGGCAGGCTCCTGGCGCCGCCGAAGAACCACCTGATGCTGCCCGGCATCACCTACGATGTCGTGCTCGAGCTCGCGGCGGCGAAGAACATCCCGGCCGAAGTGCGCGAGATCGCGGAACGCGAGGTGAGGGATGCTGACGAGCTGTGGCTCACCTCCTCCACCCGGGAGGTACTCGCCATCACCACGCTCGACGGCAGGCCGGTCGGCGGCGGCAGGCCGGGCGCCGTGTTCAAGACGGTCTACCAGGCGTACCAGGAGTTCAAGCGCAAGGTGATGCGCCAGGCCGCTTGAGCCGCGCGACGCGGATGATGGAAACATCCTTACTCGAGTATCCCTGCGATTTTCCGGTCAAGATACTGGGGCA
>JACOVL010000138.1 GCA_016177355.1 Betaproteobacteria bacterium
GCTGCCGGCATCTACGTCTACCTCCAGATTTTTCATCCCGGCCTGTTCTTCCGCCAGCCGCCTGCGCCCAAGGGGCCGCAGCCGATCGTCGCTCAGGCGCCCGCCCCTGCCACCGCGGCACCGGCCCCGCTGCCCCTGCCGGCGGCCCCGTTGCTGCAGGAAAGCCCCCCTGAAAGCGCGCCAGCGCCGGCGCCGCAACCACCGCGCGGGGAGCCGCAGCCCGCGGCACCGGCCGCCGCGCCCGCCCCGGCGCCCGGCAATGCCGTCACGGTCAGCCGCGGCAGCGCCGAACCGGCCATCAACCCGCTGCTCGCCGAAGCCTATGCCGCGCTCGATGCGAACCGGCTCGAGCCCGCGCAACGCCTCTACAACCAGCTGCTGCGCGCGGAACCGAAGAGCCTCGACGCGCTGCTCGGGCTGGCGGCGATCGCCACGCAGCAGGGCAACCATGAGGAGGCGATCCGGCACTACCTGCGGATGCTCGAGCTCGACCCGCGGCACGCGCTGGCGCAAAGCGGGCTGATCGGCCTGCTCGGGCGCGCGGATCCGCTCGCCGCCGAATCGAGGCTGAAGCAGCTGATCGCGCGCGCGCCCTCGGCCCATCTCTATTTCACGCTGGGCAACCTCTACGCCGACCAGTCGCAATGGGCGGCGGCGCAGCAGGCTTATTTCCAGGCCCATTACCTCGAGCCGGCCAACCCCGATTACGCCTACAACCTCGCGGTCGGCCTCGAACACGTGAGCCAGCCCCGGCTCGCACTCGGCTTTTACCGGCGCGCGGTGCAGCTTGCCGCCGCCAGGGGCCGCGCCAACTTCAACGTTGCACAGACCCAAGAGCGCATCGGCAAACTCGCTTCACAGGTAGAATAAACACCTGCCTTCAGGTGTAGCGTGGCTGAACAGCGCAAAAAACTCCGCCTCGGCGAACTGCTGGTGCAACAAGGACTGATCACCGCCGATCAGCTCTCGATCGCCCTTGCCGAGCAACGCAACAGCAACGTCCCCATCGGCCGGTTGCTGGTGCGGCTCGGCTTCGTCACGGAAAGCGCCATCCGCGACATCATGGCGCGCACCATCGGCCAGGAATCCATCGACCTGGCGCAGGTGGTGGCCGATTCCGAGGCGCTCAGGCTGGTGCCGCAGGAGTTCGCCCGCCGCAACCGCGTGCTGCCGATCGCCTACGATCCCGCGGAGCACGTCCTCATCATCGCCACCACCGAGATTTTCAACGTGGTGGCGATGGACCAGTTGCGCGCCACGCTCGGCGCGCAGATCGAGATCAAGACCCAGCTCGCAGCCGAGGCCCAGCTCGAGGAGTACATCGACCAGTTCTACGGCTACGAGCTTTCGGTCGACGGCATCCTCAAGGAGATCGAGACCGGGGAGATCGACTACGAGAGCCTGCAGGTTGCGGGCGCGGGCGACGAGTACACCCAGCCGATGGTGCGGCTGGTGAACGCGCTGCTGGTGGACGCGGTGAAGCGCGGCGCCTCGGACATCCACTTCGAGCCGGAGTACGCGTTCCTGCGCATCCGCTACCGCATTGACGGCGTGCTGGAAACGGTCAGGAGCCTGCACAAGACCTACCTGCCCGGCATCACGGTGCGGGTCAAGGTGGTAAGCGGCATGAACATCGCGGAGACGCGCGCGCCGCAGGACGGCCGGCTCTCGCTGACCTTGAACGGCCGCCCGGTGGACTTCCGGGTGTCCACCCAGCCGACGATCTACGGCGAGAACATCGTGCTGCGCGTGCTCGACCGCGAGAAATCCATCATCAGCCTGGACCGCATGAATCTGACCAAGGAGGCGGTGGCGAAAATAAATCTGATGCTGGCGCGCCCCGAGGGCATCCTGATCCTCACCGGGCCCACCGGCAGCGGCAAGACCACCACCCTCTATTCGCTGCTGGCGCAGGTCAACGACGAGACGGTCAACATCATGACGCTGGAAGCCCCGGTGGAATACCCGCTGACGCTGATGCGGCAGACTTCGGTGAACGAGGTCGCGCGCATGGATTTCGCCGACGGCATCCGCTCCATCATGCGCCAGGACCCCGATATCATCCTGGTGGGCGAGGTGCGCGACAAGGAGACCGCCGAGATGGCGTTCCGCGCCGCCATGACCGGCCACCAGGTATTCACCACGCTGCACACGAACTCCGCGCTCGGCGCTTTCCCGCGGCTGCTCGACATCGGCATCCAGCCCGACATCATGGCCGGCAACATCATCGGCGTGATCGCCCAGCGCCTGGTGCGCTTGCTGTGCGCGCACTGCAAGGAGGCCTACGCCCCGACCAACGAGGAGCGCCGGCTGCTGGGGAGCGCCGGAAGGGAAATTCCCTACATGCACCGCCCGGTCGGGTGCAAGCTGTGCGAGAACAAGGGCTACAAGGGGCGCACCACCATCATGGAGTTGCTGGTGATGGACAGCGACCTCGACGAGCTGGTGGCGCGCCGCGCGACGGCCAAGGAGTTGCGCACGGCGGCGCTCGCGAAGGGCTATCAGCCGCTGGCCGAGGCGGGCCTGCAGCGGGTGATAGACGGCACCACCAGCCTCGCCGAGGTCGGTCGCGCGGTGGACCTCACCGGACGCTTCGCCCAGTGATGTGCGATGAATGATGAGTGCGGAATGAACAGCGCGCTGGATTTCATTCATCACTTTGCACTCATCACTCCGCACTGACCTTCATGGCGACGTATCGATACAAGGCGATAGACAGGTCCGGCCGGCCCGCGCGCGGCGGGCTCGACGCGGTGAACGAGGTCGACCTCGAGCTGCGCCTGCGGCGCATGGGGCTGGATCTCATCACCTACCAGCAGGTCGAGCGGCAGGCATCGGCCTTCGCGGCCGCGGGCAAGGTTACGCGCCAGGATCTCATCAACTTCTGCTTCGACATGGAGCAGATGTCCCGTTCCGGAATTCCGATGCTCGACGGCCTGCGCGACATGCGGGATACCATCGAGAACCCGCGTTTCCGCGACGTGCTGACGGTGATGACGGAGGACATGGAAGGCGGCAGGGTGCTCTCGCAATGCATGAGCGCTCACCCCGAGGTGTTCGATCCCGTATTCGCGAGCCTGATCCGGGCGGGCGAGCAGACCGGCCAGTTGCCGGAAGTGTTCAAGAACCTGGCGGACAGCCTGAGATGGCTCGACGAGCTCCTGTCCCAGACGCGCCGGCTGCTGATCCTGCCCCTGCTGACGCTCATCGTCGTTCTCGGCGTGCTCGTTGCGCTGCTGATTTTCCTCGTCCCGCAGATCGCGCAACTGTTCAAGAGCATGGGGCTCGCCCTGCCCGTGCAGACCAAGGTCTTGATCGCGGTGTCCGGCTTCCTGACCCAATACTGGTACGTCGTATTCGGGCTTCCGGTGGCGGTGGTCGTGGTGCTGGTTGTGGCGGTACGGCGCAGCTCGCAGGCCGCGTACCTGTGGGATTACGCCAAGCTGCACCTGCCGCTGGTCGGGCCGACGCTGCAGAAGATCATCCTGTCGCGGTTCGCGAACACTTTCGCGCTCCTCTACCGCTCCGGCATCACCGTGCTCGAGTCGATCAAGACGTGCGAGGACATCGTGAACAACAGAGTGATCTCGGACGGCCTCGCGCGCGCCGGCCAGCAGATCTCCGCCGGGGAAAGCCTGACCGAGACTTTCCAGAACCTCGGCGTCTTCCCGCCGCTGGTGATCCGCATGCTGCGGGTCGGCGAGAACACCGGCGCGCTGGACAACGCGCTCATGAACGTCACCTACTTCTACAACCGGGACGTCAAGGAGTCCGTGGACAAGGCGCAGAAGATGCTGGGGCCGGTGATGACGCTGGTGCTGGGCGGCATGCTGGCCTTCGTGGTCTGGGCCGTGCTCGGGCCGGTGTATGATATTTTGGGCAAAATCAAGTTCTAAGAGATACCCACTCGAGCATTAAATTGATAATATTAACAATTGCTTATAGTGCAACACGACCCCGGACCGGAGCGCTGGCGGTGATATGGCTGACAAACTGCTGATCGGCATCTCGGCGCAGGGCGCGACCGCCGCACACTGGCGCGGCAACCGGATTGCCGAGTGCCGGGTGTACGCCGGCGACGAAGGCGGCGTTGCCGGGTTCGGGGAATATCTCCAGTCCTGCGCGAACGTGCCGGTCTACGTGATGGTGGACGCGGTCGAGGAGGACTACCGCTTCGAAACCCTGCCGCACGCCTTCGGTTCCGACCGCGATGAGATGGTGGCGCGCAAGCTCAAGCAGCACTACCGCAACACCCCCTACGCGACGGCCTGGCGGGTGGGCCGTGACAGCGGCAAGCGGCGCGACGACCGCTATCTCTTCTCCGCGCTCACCAATCCGGAATTGATCGGCGGCTGGCTGCAGGCGTTGACCGCGCGCGGCCTGCCCGTTGCCGGCATCTACCTCCTGCCGATGGTGAACGCCGCGCTCCCGGAGAGGCTGGACGCCAAGGCGCCCAACCTGCTGATCGTGGCGCAGCATGCCGGCGGCCTGCGGCTCACTTTCTTCCGCGAGCGCCAGTTCCGGCTCTCCCGGCTGACGCGCGGGGACAGCGGCCGCGCGGAGAACCGCTCCCGTTATTTCGCCGAGGAAATATCCAATACCCGGCTCTACCTGCATGCGCTGCGCACTTTGACGCTCGACGAGCATCTTTCGGTCCTGCTGATCGATCGCGGCGACGAACTCGAGGAAGTTGCGGTGAATATCGCGCGCGACAATCCGAGCCTCGAATGCGTGCGGCTCGGACGCCGGGAACTGACGGCCCGGCTCGGCATCACCGAATCGCTGCTCGACGCCTCGCCGTACGCGCCGTACCTGCACCTGCTGGGGCTCAAGGCGCCGCCAAGCAACCTCGCCCCGGCGGCGGTGACCGTCGGATACAGGCGCTATCAGGCGCGGCGCGCGATCCATGCCGGTTGCGCCGCGCTGGCATTTGGCGCCGCTGTCTGGGCCGGCGCCAATCTGTTCCAGATGGCCGTGCTGCGCGGCGATGCGGAGGATGCGGCCCGCCAGACCGCCCGGCAGGCGGCGCAATACCAGGAAATCACCCGCCAGTTCCCGCAGGCGCCGGCTTCGGCGGAGAACCTGAAGCGCGCGGTGGAGATCGCGCAGAAACTGCGCGAGAGCGTGCGCACTCCGGAGAGCATGATGCGGCTCGTGAGCGGCGCGCTCGAAGCCAGCCCGACCGTGATCCTCAGGCAGTTCGCGTGGAAGTACGGGGCCTCGGATATCGAGGGCGAAGGCGCCGCCAAGCCCCGTCCGGCTGCCGGCCCCGGTCCCGCGCCGGCAACGCCCGCGGGACCGGCGCAGGCGCGCAGGCAAAGCGGCCTGATCGAGGGCGAGATACGCCCTTTCCGCGGCGATTACCGCGCCGCGATCGAGACCATCCATGCCTTTGCCGGCCGGCTCGCCAAGAATCCCGCGGTGGCCGAAGTGCGCGTGACCAAGCTGCCGCTGAACGTGAATCCGACCCTGTCGCTCGCCGGCAACACGCTCGATACCCCGGAGAGCAGCGCTACCGCCGATTTCAAGCTGCTGGTGGTGTTCAAGCCCAACACATGACCCAGGCCGACTTTCAGGCGCTGAAAAACCCGCTGCTCGTGCTGCTGGTAGTGATCCTGGCGGCGGCCGCAGCGATCTATTACACCGATCAGATGATGACCGCGGCGCGCCGGCAGCTCGCGCGCGAGCAGGCGCAGCTCAAGGAAGCGCGAACGCGGCTGCAGAAGTCGGGCGACGAAAAAGACATCATCGTGAGCCATCTCGAGCGCTTCCGGCAGTTGCAGCGGATCGGCTTCGTGGGCGAGGAGCAGCGCATCAACTGGCTCGACGGCCTGCGCTTGAGCAACCAGCAGGCCGACCTGTTCGGCGTGGATTACCAGATCGAGGCGCAGAAACCCTACCCGTACTCCGCCGATTTCAATCCCGGGCAGATCGCGCTCAACCAGTCGGTGATGAAGCTGCGCTTCCGGCTGCTGCACGAGGAGGACCTGATGCGGTTCCTCAACGCGCTCGCGCGCCAGGGCGCCGGGGTGTTCACCGTGGATCAGTGCGCCATGCGGCGCGTGGACACCGGCGGCGTGATCCGTTTCCAGCCCAACGTGTCCGCCGATTGCGAGCTGTCCTGGATCACCGCCCGGGTCGGCGCGGGCGGCGCGCAGAAAACCGCCGCCGCGGAGGGGCAAAAATGATGCGCGGCCTCGCGCTTGCCGGCGCGCTGATGCTGGCGGCGGGGCCGGCCGTGGCGGCCGAGCCGCTCGGACGGCTGTTCTTCACCACCGCCCAGCGCGCATCGCTCGACGTCGCGCGCAGCCAGAAAAGCCGCACCACGCTCGAATCAGAGAAAAGCGAAGCCGCGCCGGCGCCGGAGGTCGTCACCTACGGCGGCATGGTGCGGCGGAGCGACGGCAAGACCACCGTCTGGATCAACAACCGCGCGCTGCACGACAACGAGCGGTCGGCCGGGACGACCATGGTCGGCCGGGTGCGGCCGGATGGCGGCGTCTCGCTGCAACACCCGCAAACCGGGCGCAGCGTGGACCTCAAGCCCGGGCAGAGCGTGGAGCTGCTCTCCGGCATCATCGAGGAAGGCGGCTCGCGGCGCCTGGCGGCCCCCAAGCCGGAGGCGAAGTCCGAGCCCAAACCCGCGCCCGACGCGAAAAGCGCCAGGCCGGCCCCAACCGACAGCGCGAAGATCGAGCGCGACCGCGAGGAGCGCCAGCAGCAGCTGGAAGAGACCGTGCGCACACTGCAGGAAGCCGCGAGCGCCAAGCCCGCGGCGACGCCCCCGCCGCAGCCGGCAGCGGGTGCGGGCGCCGCTCCATCCAAAAACTACTGAACGGGATGCGCCTCGTGCCCGGCTGCGCGCATACTGTCGCCCGCACCCGCCAGCGCGGACAGGCGTTCCTGATCGCGGTACTGCTGCTGGTAGTCGGGATCGGCGCCCTGATCTACAGCCTGGTCAGCCCCGCCAAGATCACGCTCGAAAACGACAGGAAAACCGCAGACGCCCTCGCGCGCGCAAAGGATGCGCTGATCGGATTCGCGGCTGGTGTCGATACCAGCGGTGCCGCAGCAAGGCCGGGGGAGCTGCTGTGCCCCAGCCGCACGACACTGGCCGACGGCACGCCCACCGGCATCGCCACTACACCGTGCGACACCCCGTCGAGACGCATCGGATACCTGCCCTGGAGAACGTTGGGCATCCCGGATCTCAGGGACAGTTCCGGCGAGAGGTTGTGGTACGCGGTTTCCAATAATTTCAAGAACAATCCGCGGATTTATCCTTTGAACAGCGATACCCTGGGGGAGTACGCCGTTACCGGGACTACGACAGCCAGCAACGTAATCGCCGTCGTTTTTGCGCCCGGGGCCGTGGTGGGCAACCAGAATAGAACCCCGCTGGTTACAGCGCTGTGCGCCACGACAGGCACCACCATCCCCAGGGTCCTCTGCGCTGAAAACTACCTCGAAGGCGGCAACCAGGACGGCGATGCCGTATTTACCACCGGACTTCCCACGGCCACCTTCAACGACAAGCTGCTGTTGATCACCAGCGACGCGCTGTTCCCGGCAGTTGAAGCGCGCGTCGCCAAGGAAGTTCTCAATGCGCTCAACAGCTATTTTCTGGCGAATGATTACTTTCCACCGCCTGCTGTCCCTACCGACGCTACCTGCCTGGGAAGCGGACCGCTGCCGGCTACCGATTGCCCCAGCGACCCCCTCCCGCCGGCCGGAACAGTACACGATACCGGGCGTATCCCGAATCTGCCTTTGATCGCGCCGTATGTGCCCAGCTCCATTTTGAATGGCAACAATGCCATCGTGACTTGCCCAGGCTCGATCTACTGGTTCCAATGCAACGGCTGGCGGGAATTGACATGGATGGCTGTGTCGAGTCTCTGCCTTGCCGGTCCGACCTGCCTGTTAGGCAACCTGACCGTCTGGTGGCGGCCTTACGGCACTTCGACCGCCAATCAAAAAATCGCGGTCTTCGTCGCGGGGCGCGCGCTGACGGGTGACGCCCGTTCGACGGTAGCCGAAAAAACCACGCCATCGAATTATATCGAGGCCGCCAATGTATCGGGTCCGAATTACGACAAAGGCGCGGCCACTGCCACGTTCAATGACAAGGTCCTGCACAATTAAACGTTACGCCAGTGGCTTCTCGCTCATCGAGATGGCGGTGGTGTTCTTCGTCGTCGCGCTATTGCTCGGGAGCATCCTGGTACCGCTCGCCACCCAGGTCGAGCAAAGGCAGATCAGCGAAACGCAGAAGACGCTGGATGAGATCAAGGAGGCGCTGCTGGGCTTCGCGGTCGCGAACGGCTACCTCCCCTGCCCGGACAAGACAACGGTTGCAGGGGTCGGAACAGCCAATGATGGAATCGAGGACGTGGATGGCGTCGGCGCGTGTGTTGCCACGTCGCAGGGAAACGTCCCGTGGGCCACTCTCGGCGTCGGCATTTCGGACGTGTGGGGAAACCGCTTTCGGTATCAGGTGACGCCTGCTTTTTCGCAGCACCCGCCAACGGTCTTTAACCTGTCAACCGCCGCGAATATAAACGTGTGCAGAGTTGCCTGTGTTGGTGGGGTGTGCCCCGCCAATACCCGGCTTACGGGCGCCAGCCCGGACGGTGCGGTGGCAATCATCATTTCCCTGGGCAAGAACGGCTTCGGCGCGATCAGCGCCAGTACCGGAATCGCGAATCCGGCGCCGACTAGCGCGGACGAGAACGAGAATGTGAGCGGCCCGACCTGCTTTGCGAGCCGTACTATCACGCCCGCAGGCGCGGCGGCCGGAGAATTCGATGATATTGTGATCTGGATATCCAAGCACGTACTGTTCAACCGCATGGTCGCGGCGGGCAAGCTGCCCTAGAAAAGCAACGATGAACGCGGAGCGCGGCTTTACGCTGATCGAGATGGCGATCGCCATCTTCATCATCGGCCTGCTGCTGGGGGGTATCCTGGTGCCGCTCACCACTCAGGTCGAGCAACGGCAGATCCGCGACACGCAGAAAGTGCTGGAGGAAATCAAGGAAGCCCTGGTCGGCTTTGCGATCGTCAACGGCCGCCTGCCCTGTCCCGACAAGACCGCAGGCGCCGCCACCGGCCTCAACGACACGCCCAACGACGGCGTGGAGGATTTCAATCCGCTCACCGGCATATGTTCCACGATCGGAATTAATAATACATCTTACGGCAACGTGCCATGGGCGACGCTGGGTGTCGCTCCAACCGATGCCTGGGGCAACCGCTTCCGCTATAGCGTGACGGACAACTATGCGCGACGGCCGCCTGCGAGCGGTCTCCTTACACTGTCTACAGCAGGCGTCATCCGCGTGTATACCGACGCCTCTTTCACGACCGGTCTCACCCTTGTTTCACCGGCCGTCATCCTTTCTCATGGGAGAAACGGGTGGGGAGCGATCAACAGCCTGACCAACGTCGCGAACGCTGCGCCCGCCAGCCTCGACGAGCTTGAGAATACCGATGATGATGACCGTTTCGTCAGCCGGCCGCCATCGGGGCTTGGCGCGGCCGCCGGCGAGTTCGACGATATCGTGACCTGGCTTTCACGCAGCACCTTGATGAACCGCATGGTCGCGGCGGGCAAGCTGCCGTAGAAGAACAGTGATGAGTGCAGAATGCAAAGTGCAAAGTGAAGTCTGGACCCCAATTTTGCACTCTGCATTTTGCACTTTGAACTGACTACGGTCCGCCTTCCCGCGTCAGCACGAAGCACACCATGCCCGGCTCGTTGGCGGCGAGCGCGAGGCGGTAGCCGAAGCGGTCCGCCTGCTGCGCCGACTGGTAGAGCCCCACGCCCAATCCCGTCTGCGAGGGTACCGGCGCCTCAAACAGCTGGTCGGCCATGTCCTTCGCGATCACGGCGCCGTCGTCGCACACGGTGAGCGTGCCGCCGCGCGCCGCCGAGAACGTCACCCGCACCTGCAGCCCGCCCGGCTTGTTGAGCGCGTTCTCGATCAGGTTGTCCGCGACGCTGTCGAAGAGCTCGGCCGGCAGCCTCACGTCCTTGGCCGGGCCGTCCACCTGGAACTGGATATTGCGCCCGGCGTAGCGCTGGACCAGGCCTGCCCACCAGTGCGCGGCTTCCACTTCCGTCGCGTCCGCTTGTTGCGGCGAGCGCAGCTTGTCGAGCGTCACGTTGAGCCGCTGGGTGATCTGGGGCAGCTGCCGCTGCATCAGGGTCTGCAGCGCCTGCGCCTGGTCGGCGCTACTCGTCTCCGCGGCCGCGCACAGCGAATGCAACGACTGGAGCAGGTTTTTCACGTCATGGGTGAGCCGCGCGCCGGTCTCGTAGATCGCCTGCGTGTAGGCGCTCCGGCGCTGGACCTGCTCGCGGCGCTTGGCGTCGTAGAAGTAGCCGACCATCTGCGTCAGCAGCTTCAGGTGCAGCAGCACCGCCGGCGACAGCGACCAGTGCGTGTAGATCTTGAGCCGCAGGTCCTGGAACCAGAATTCCGCCGAGTAGCCCGACTTGACGCCGCATTCACCCTGTCCAAGGCGGGCTTCCCACTCCAGGCCCGCCACCCACGGCAGTTCCAGCATGTGCTGCAGCGCCAGCGAGAGAAAATGCTGCGGCTGGGTCTCCTGCTCGGCGAGCCCGGCCAGCCGCTGTATCCACTGCTCGAACGGCAACCCGAGGCTCATCAGGTAGCGCGACAGCATGTGGCCGATGCCGACGAAGCCGCTGCGGGGATTCCACAGCCAGGACAGCGCCACCAGCAGCAGCGCGA
>JACOVL010000144.1 GCA_016177355.1 Betaproteobacteria bacterium
AGCGCGGCAACCGGCTCGAAGTGGAGTGGCTGTCGGGCTCCGTGGTCGAGCTGGGCGCAGCCGTCGGCGTGGCGACGCCCATCCACCGCGCGGTGCGGGACATCCTGATCCTGCACGCCGGGGGCAAGAAAAACTGAACCGCCGATGGACGCCGATGAACGCGGATAACGCCAACCTCCAAAAGCATTATTTTTGAGATGAGTTCGTGACACCGCCGAAACTCACCATCCGCTCGCTCCGGGCGGTCGGGGTCGAGGCGCCCATGGCGCGGCCGCTCGGCACCAGCGGAGGCACGATCCGCGTCGCGCCGCTGCTCCTGATCGACCTCGAGACCGAGGAAGGCGTGACCGGCAGATCGTACCTGTTTTGCTATCTGCCGGCCGCGGCACCCGCGATCGCGCGCGTGCTGGACGAGGTTTTGCGGGTGGTGAAGGGTGGCCGGGTATCGCCGCCCGAGATCGGCGCCAAGCTCGCGCGCCACTTCTTTCTCATCGGCGTGCAGGGCATCGTGCGCATGGCGATCGCCGGGCTCGACATCGCCTGCTGGGACGCGCTCGCCGTCGCCGCCGGCACGCCGCTCGTTACCCTGCTCGGCGGCGCGCCGAAGCCGGTCCGCGCCTATAACAGCAACGGCCTCAGCCTGACCCTGTCGCCGGCTGCGGCGGCGGACGAGGCCGAAGCGCTCGCCGCCGGCGGATTCCGCGCGGTAAAGCTCCGGCTCGGCCGCCCGGCGCCCGAGGACGATCTCGCCGTGACGCGCGCCGTGCGCAAGCGCCTGCGCGACGATATCGCGCTGATGGTGGATTTCAACCAGGCGCTCGGCGTGGACGAGGCCGTGCGGCGCGGCCGCGCGCTCGACGGCGAGGGCATCTACTGGATCGAGGAGCCGGTCCGGCACGACGACTACACCGGCTGCGCCAGGATCGCGCGCGAGGTCGCGACGCCGGTGCAGATCGGCGAGAACTTTTCCGGCGTCCACGCGATGGAGGCTGCGCTCGCCGCGCGCGCCTGCGATTGCGTGATGCCCGATCTCGAGCGCATCGGCGGGGTCAGCGGCTGGCGGCGGGCGTCGGCCCTTGCGGCCGCGTCCGGCATCGAAATGTCCTCGCACCTGTTCCCCGAAGTGAGCGCGCATCTGCTGGCGGTGACCCCCACCTGCCATTGGCTCGAGTACGTGGACTGGGCATCGCCGGTGCTGGCCGAGCCGCTGCGCATCGTGGACGGCGCCGCCGTCGTCCCCGCCGGGCCGGGCAGCGGGCTCGCCTGGAACGAGGAAGCGGTCGCCCGCTACCGGATGCTATAAAATTCGTGGGCAGCGAATGGCTGCAACAAGGAATCCATCATGAACCCTCCGCGAGAACCCGCCGCTTCGGCCGTGGTGCCGATGTGGGTGGACGGAAAACCACGGGCCGCCTCGAGCCAGCGCACGGGCGAGGTCACCAATCCCGCGACCGGGGCCGTGACGCGGCGGGTGCCGCTCTGCAACGCGCAGGACATCGACGCCGCGGTGAAGGCCGCGGCGGCTGCGTTTCCCGGATGGCGCGACACGCCGCCGCTGCGGCGCGCGCGCGTGATGCAGAAATTCCTGCAGCTGCTGCAGGCGAACCAGAAAGACATCGCGCGGCTCGTCACCGGGGAGCACGGCAAGACGCTGCCCGACGCGACGGGCTCGGTGCAGCGCGGGATCGAGGTGGTCGAATTCGCCTGCGGCATCCCGCATCTCCTCAAGGGCGAGCATTCGGAGGACGTCGGCACCGGCGTGGATTGCCACACGCTGCGCCAGCCGGTGGGCGTGTGCGCCGGCGTGACGCCGTTCAATTTCCCGGTGATGGTGCCGTTGTGGATGTTCCCGGTCGCGATCGCCTGCGGCAACACCTTCGTGCTCAAGCCCTCGGAGAAAGTGCCGTCGGCCTCGATGCGCATGGCCGAGCTCCTCAAGGATGCCGGGCTGCCCGACGGCGTGCTGAACGTCGTGCACGGCGACAAGGAAGCGGTGGACGCGATCCTCGGTCATCCCGGCGTCAACGCCGTCTCTTTCGTCGGCTCCACGCCGATCGCGAAAACCATCTACGAGACCTGCGCCAGGAACGGCAAGCGCGTGCAGGCGCTCGGCGGCGCCAAGAACCATGCCGTGGTGCTGCCGGATGCGGACCTCGAATTCACTGCCGACGCCCTGACCGGCGCGGCGTACGGCTCGGCGGGCGAGCGCTGCATGGCGATCTCCGCGGTGGTGGCGGTGGGCGCCGCCGCCGATCCGCTGGTTGCCCTGCTGAAGAAGAAAGCCGAGGCCATCATGGTCGGCCCGGGCGAGAAGGAAGGCGTGGACATGGGCCCGCTCGTCACGCGCCAGCATCGCGACAAGGTGGCGGGCTACATCGACCAGGGCGTGAAGGAGGGCGCGCAGCTCGTCGTGGACGGCCGCGACTGCAAGGTGCCGGGGCACGAAAGCGGTTTTTTCCTCGGCACCACGCTGTTCGACAATGTGACGCCCGGCATGAAGATCTACCAGGACGAGATTTTCGGGCCGGTGCTGGTCGTGCTGCGCGCGAAGACGCTGGAAGACGCGATCGCGCTCGTCAACCGCAACCCCTACGCCAACGGCACGGCGATCTTCACCGAGTCGGGCGGCGCGGCGCGGCGCTTCGAGAACGAGATCCAGGTCGGCATGGTCGGCGTCAACGTGCCGATCCCGGTGCCGGTGGCGTACTTCTCCTTTGGCGGCTGGAAATCGTCGCTGTTCGGCGACCTGCACGTGCACGGCGCCGAGGGCGTGAAGTTCTACACCCGCACCAAGGCCATCACCACCCGCTGGCCGCACCAGGATACCCCGGCGCCGGGGTTCAACATGCCCACTCTTGGATAAAGCGTGACTGATGAGGCGTGACCGGTGATTCGTGACTGCGCGTGAAAACATCCTCGCGCGCATCCGCGCGCGGCAGGGCAAAAGCGCGGCGCCGGGCGCGGACGAGCGTGAAGCAGTGCGCGCGCACATCGCCGCGCATCCGCAGAGCCCGCGGCCGCGCGCCGAGTGGGAGCCGGTCGCGCGCTTTCGCGAACAGGCGCTGAGACTCTCCAGTACGGTTGACGAGGTCGAAGGCCTTGATGCCGTGCCGCCGGCGGTCGCGCGCTACCTGAATCACCACGGCCTGCCGCTGTCCGCCGTGTGCTGGCGGGAGTTCGCGGGGCTGGACTGGCGGGCGGCCGGTATCGACGTGGAGGCGCGCGCGGCGCGCGACACCGATCTCGTCGGCATCACCGGCGCTTTCTGCGCCATCGCCGAGACCGGCACGCTGATGACGCTATCGGGACGCGCTACGCCCGCCACCGTGAGCCTATTGCCCGAGACCCACATCGCGATCGTATCCGCCTCGCGTATCGTGCGCGGCATGGAGGAGGCGTGGCAACTCATGCGCGACGGGCTGAAGCACCCCCCGCGCGCGGTGAATTTCATCTCGGGGCCCTCGCGCACCGCCGACATCGAGCAGACCGTCACGCTCGGCGCGCACGGCCCGTACCGCGTGCACATCGTGATCGTGGGCTGATCAGGGCCAGAGCATCGCCGCGCCGCGCACGCCGCTGGCGTCGCCGTGCGCGGCACGCACGATCCCGGTTTCCACCGTTTCGGAATAGACATAGCGCGGGAGCAGACGGGGCACGTTCGCGTAGAGCCGATTCAGGTTGGAAAGACCCCCTCCGAGCACGATGACGTCGGGGTCGAGGAGGTTGACGACCTGGCCGAGAGCGCGCGCCAGGCGATCCTCGTAGCGCCGCAGCACGGCCTCGCAGGCCGCGTTCCCTCGCGCGGCTCCGTCCACGATCGCCGCCGGTTCGAGTGTCTCTCCGGTTGAGGATGCGTAATCGCGCGCGAGCGCGGGACCCGAAACGAACTGCTCGATGCACCCCTGGCGCCCGCAATAACAGCGCGGCCCCGGGTGCTCGTCCGGCGACATCCACGGCAACGGGTTGTGTCCCCATTCCCCGCCGATCGCATTTCGCCCCTCGACGACCCGCCCGCCGATCACGATCCCGCCGCCGGCGCCCGTGCCCAGGATCGCTCCGAACACGATATGCGCGCCGCGGGCGGCGCCATCGGCCGCCTCCGAGGCCGCGAAGCAGTTGGCGTCGTTTGCGATTCTGACCTCACGTCCGAGCAGCCGCTCGAGATCGGCGCGCAGCGGCCTGCCGTTGAACACCGTGTTGTAGGCGTTTTTCACCAGTCCCGTGCGCACGGATACCGCGCCGGGCATGCCGAGGCCGATGCTGCAGGGCGCTCCCGCATCGCGCTCCGCGGCGAGGATCATTCCGGCGAGCTCGGCGACCGCCCCTTCATACGCGCCGCCGGGAGTGGAGGCCCACCGCGTCAGGCGCCCGGTTCCGCCGGCGTCGAGCACGGTGATCGCGGTCTTGGTGCCGCCAAGGTCCACCCCGAGCCGCGGCACGCTCAGAACGCCTCGTCCCAGGAGATCGACAGCCGCGTCGCCGAGTTGATGAGCCCCACCATGCTGTAGGTCTGGGGGAAGTTGCCCCACAGCTCGCGCGTCACCGGATCGATATGCTCGGCGAGCAGGCCGTGGCGGTTGCGGCAGGCCAGCAGGTTCTCGAACAGCGCTCTCGCCTCCTCGCGCCGCCCGAGCGCGGCAATGGCGTCAATATACCAGTAGGTGCACGCGAGAAACGCGTTCTGCGGCGTCCCGAAATCGTCGGCCTCGGCATACCGGAACACGAAATCGCCGCGGCGGAGCTCGCGCTCGACCGCCGCGACGGTCGCGGCGAAACGGGGGTCCTCGGCGCGGAGGAAGCCGAGTTCCGCGAGCAGCAGCAGGCTGGCGTCGAGACCGTTGCCGTCGGACGTCGACACGAAGCTCCCGCGTGACGGGCTCCAGGCCCGCTCGCATATCGCGCGATGGATGGCGTCGGCCCGCGCGCGCCAGCGCGTGGCACGCGCGCTCAAGCCGAGATGCGCGGCGATCTTCGCCAGCCGGTCGCAGGCGACCCAGCACATCACGCTCGAGTAGGTATGCGCGCGCGCGGCGCCGCGCAGCTCCCACAGCCCCGAATCGGGTTGGGACCATACCTGCGCCGCGCGCTCGCCGAGCGCCTCCAGCTGGGCGAAGAGCGCCTCGTTCCCGGGCCACAGCAGCCGCCGGTCGAAGAAGACGTGCGTCGCCGCGAGCACCGCCGAGCCGTAGACGTCGTGCTGCACCTGCCGGTAGGCCTGGTTGCCGACGCGCACCGGGCCCATGCCCCGATAGCCGGGGAGCGAAGCCACTTCGCGCTCCTCCACGTCCGGCCGTCCGCTGATCCGGTACACCGGCTGCAGGTGACCGTCGGGAGCGCCCGCGGCCACGTTGATGATATAGCGGAGATAACGCTCCATCGTCCTCGTGGCGTCGAGCCGGTTGAGCGCGTTGACCGTGTAGTACGCGTCGCGCAGCCAGCAGAACCGGTAATCCCAGTTGCGTCCGCTGTCGGCGGCTTCCGGCACCGAAGTCGTCACCGCCGCGACGATCGCTCCGGTGTCGTCCACCGCGGACAGCTTCAGGGCAATCGCGGCGCGGATGACCGCGTCCTGCCACTCGAACGGTATGGACAGGTCCCGCACCCACTCGCGCCAGTAGTCCACGGTCTCCTCGAAAAAACGTCGCGCCACGTCGGCGACCGCCCCTTGCAGCGTTTCGTCCGGGCCGAGCACGAACGAGACCGCGCCCTGCAGGACGAAGGGGATTTCCTCGATGAGAGCCGAGATGGAGCAGTCGGTCGTCGCCCGCAGGACGAAATCGCCGCAGAGATAGCGCACGTGGTTGCTGCCGAACGTGATCGCGGCGCGGCTCGCGCCATAGTCGCGCGCGGGCCGCAGCCGGATCGTGATCCGCGGGCTGCCGGCAAGACGGCGGATCTGCCGCGCGAGCGTTATCGGACAGAACATCCTGCCGAACTGCCGGAAGCGCGGAGCGGTGTCCGTGATCTCGATGGCACCGCCGTCGTCGTCGTACAGGCGCGTGACGAGAATCGCCGTATTCGGGATGTACTCCTGCTCGCTGCGAGCGCAGCCGGCCAGCTCGACGGAGAAGTAGCCGTAGTCGCCATCGCCGCGGCGGCTGCGCAGCAGCGAGCAGAACACGGCGTCGCCGTCGAACCGCGGCACGCACGCCCAGACGAGGTCTCCCATTCCGTCCACCAGCGCCGCGATGCTGCAGTTGCCGACCAGGGCGAGATCGAGCGGCTGCGTCATGGCTCGCTCCCGCCGGCCCGCAAGGCGGCCGCGCACTGCACGAGCCAGCCGCGCACGGAGGCCGCGTCCGCCAGGCGCCAGCGCGCGGCGGTCTCGCCCGCGCCGACCTTGATCGAGTACCCGCCGAGCCGGTTGACCACGCTGAACCCGTATTCGTCGGTCAGGTCATCTCCGACGAACACCGGGGTGCGGCCGTGGAACGGCACTTCGCGCAGGAAATCCTCGATCGCAACGCCCTTGTCGCGCCCGCCCGGCTTGATCTCAATCACCATTTTTCCGCGCTGCAGCTCGAACCCGTCGCCCAGCTCCACCGCGACCGAGGCGGCGATCCCGTGCGCGACCTCCTCGAGTTGCGGCGCCTGGCGGTAGTGGAGCGCCAGGGCCAATCCCTTGTCCTCGAAGATCAGGCCGGCGTGCCGCGTGGCGGATGCGGCGAGACGCCCGGCGGCTCGACGCAGCGGTTTCTCCGCAATCGAGTGACTGTGCAGCTTGCCGAGCGCATCGCGCCGCTCGACACCGTGCAGACCAGCCACGGGAAAGCGCAGAGGGCTGAAGAGTGAATCGATGGCGGCGACCGGACGCCCGCTGATCAACGCGAGCGCGCCGCCCGCCGCGGCCCGCAACCCGGCGAGCAACTGCAATACGGCGGGATCGGCGCGCACCGCGTCCGGCCGCTCGGCGTGCTCGATCAGCGTGCCGTCTATGTCGAGAAAAAACGCCCATGTGCCCGAAGCACGCGGGCGCGGCAGCGGACCGGGCATGGGTTATCGTTTCACCGCTTCCAGCCTGGCAGCCCGCGCTCGCGAGAGCACGCGGTGCCGATGGCGCATGCGCGCCGCGTCGTTCAGCATGCGGCCCGCCCAACGGTAGACGTTGAACTCCTGCACGAGGTTTCTCATGCTGCGCATGCGCGCGCGCTGTTCTTCGGCGGGCATCGTCAGCGCGAGGTGCAGGGCCGCGGCGCACTGCTCGATGTCGTAGGGGTTGACGATCAGCGCCTCGCTCAACTCGCGTGAGGCGCCCGTGAACTGCGACAGGAGAAGCACTCCACGCTCGTCGTCGCGCGCCGCGGCAAATTCTTTTGCCACGAGGTTCATTCCATCATGCAGGCTCGACACGTAGCACAAGTCGGCGGCGCGATAGTGGATGTAGACGTCCCGCGCATCGTGGTGCTCGATCTTGAGGATGATCGGATGGTAGCTATCGGACCCGAAGCGCTGGTTGATGCGCTGGGCCAGCGCCCTCACTTTCACGTCGAGCCCCTGGTACTCGTCGATTGACGAGCGTGAAGGAGCCGCGATCTGGACGAAGGAAAACTTCCCGATCCAGCGCGGTTCCAGCTCGAGCAGGCGTTCGACGGCCAGGAAACGCTCCAGGATGCCCTTCGTGTAGTCGAGGCGGTCCACACCGAGCCCCAGGTGTGTTTCGGGCGACACCCCGAGGCGCCTGCGGACCTGCTGGCGGCATTCCGCCACGGGTGGCTGGTCGGCGAGCGCCGCCGGCGGCCACTCGATCGAGATCGGATAGCGCCGGACCTCCGTTGCTTCGCCGCCATGGGAGATCGTGGAAGTTTCCCGATCCACCCGTGCTTCGAGGAAACGGTCCACGGTGTCGAAGAAGTTATGGCAGTGGAATTGCGTATGGAAGCCCAGAATGCTCGAACCGAGCAGGCCCTCGAGCACTGCTTCGCGCCAGGGCAGGATACCGAACGCCTCCGGATTCGGCCACGGGATATGCCAGAAAGTAATGATGGTGGCGCCGGGCAGCCTCTCCCGCACCAGACGCGGCAGCAGCGCGAAGTGGTAGTCCTGCACCAGCACGATCGGGTTATCGGTGCGCGCTTCGTCCGCCACGGCGTCGGAAAACCGCTGGTTAACCGTGCGGTAATGCTCCCAATCCTGGATCCGGAAGATCGGGCGGGTGTGAGCAATGTGGCACAGCGGCCACAAGCCTTCGTTGGCGAACCCGTAGTAATAGCCCTGCTCTTCTTCCTGGGTGAGCCACACGCGCCGGATGCGATATGCCGGGCGCTCCGGTGGCACCATGATGTGGTCGTTTCTGTCCACGGTGTCGCGGTCGGCCGAGCCGCTGCCGTGGGCGATCCAGGTCCCCGAGCAGGCCCGCATCACCGGCTCGAGCGCCGTCACCAGGCCGCTCGCCGGGCGCTGGATCTCGATCACGTTTCCGTGCCGCACGTGGATGTATGGCTCGCGGTTGGACACGATCAGCACCTCGTCGCCCTTGAGGTCCTCGCGCAGGATCCCGCGCAGCGCCTCGGGCCCCCATCCGATCTGGCTTTCGTCGCGGCTGCGCCGCTCGGCCTCGAGGTCGCGCACCAGCGCCCGCAGGTCCTTTGCGATCGGACGCAACTCGGGAGCGCGCACCTGTTCCGGCGAGCGCAGCAGCCCTTCGCCGGAGATCAGCGCCTTGATGCCGGCTACCCAGCCGCGCCAGCTGATCTCGGCGATGACCACGGTGATCAGCGCGACCACCGCTGCAATCATCGTGAACAGATAAAACACGTACTTCTTGGTGTCTTCGCTGCGCCGCTGCACGAAGCTCATGTCATGCACGATCACCAGTTCGCCGAGGGTCTCGCCTTCGAGCGCCACCGGATGGGCCGATACGTGCAGCGGGCCTTCGGGTCTCTGCACCAGATAGGTCCGCTCCGGCGCGTCCGGAGGCGGGCATCGCACCTTGTCAGGGAAGGTCCGCGTGGCGTAGGCGAGCTTGCCCGCCTGGTCGCAGAAACCCAGTGCGTAAATGCGCTCGTCCTCGATGATGCGCTCGAAAAAGCGCATGACCTTCTGCTTCGCGCGCGGCTCGCGCACGAGGGCACCGAGCGGCTCCTGCGTCGCGTTGGTGATCAGCTTGGCGCGGATCTCCATGTCGCGCACGAACCAGTTCAGGGTCAGCCGGTCCACGAGCGGAACGACCGCGTACGCAATGGCCGTGAGGGCCAAAGCGAGGGGAACGATGAAGCGCAGGGAAATCCGCATGTTTGATGCCCCATCGTGCGGAACAGGGCCCGCCCCGCGGGGCGCCTTTCTGCATGGAATTGGAGCTTAAGGATACGCGATCACACGCTGAGAGTTCAAGGTGTCAGGCCGGGATCATGAAATGCGCCCTCGAAACACGCGCAAAGAATACACGCGGGCGGGAACTCCCCGCTACGTTCGACAGTCACAACGGGCAGCAACACCCATTTGCGCGGATTTCCCCGGCGGCGCGGAATTTTCGCGCCATGTCGCTTTGCAAAATGAACAGGAGGTTGGCATGAGACAAATGTTCAGTTTTGGTCTGACTTTACTGTTTGCCCTGATGGCGGGACTGGCGCATGGTACGGGCACGTTCAATTATGTATCCGGCGGCATCGGCGTCGCCGAGCAGGAGAGGCTCGAGGCCCATGAAGACGTCTACAACCTCAAGCTCGTATTCACGCTCGTTGAAGGCAATTACGTCGCGGACGTGCGCGTTCTGGTGAAGGACGGGGCGGGCAACACCGTCATCGAAGACATCGCAGGCGGGCCGTTTTTCATGGCGAAACTCGCGCCGGGCCGCTACAATGTCACCGCGACCTATGAGGGCAAGACGGTGACCCGCGACGTGACAGTCAGCGACAAGCGGCTGCGCACGGAGTATCTGCGCTGGTCCAGCAACCCCGAAACCGACCTCGCCGTTTCGCGCTGGACGGAGCGCTAGAGCCGGCCGGGGCGGTCCCTGTCGCAGTACCGTTTCGCCCCGTTCCTTCGGGGGATGGAGGATCGTTGCTGCGGAAGCTCTTGTAATCGCGCTGGAGACCGCCGCGCGAGCTGGTGCGTTTTCTCCAGCGCTGGCGCGACGCCGGCAGGAGGCCGCGATGAAGTGGTGGAGCCAGCTTGTCCGGGCGAACGACGCGACGGATTTCGCGCTCGCTCTCGCCATTGCG
>JACOVL010000135.1 GCA_016177355.1 Betaproteobacteria bacterium
CTGCTGGTTGTCCTGGGAGGAATCGCTCATGCGGCGGCCGGGGGCGGCGTCGCCGATAGTATGAGAGCAAGCCCTGCACGCCGCAACACGGAGACCGGAACCCGTGAGGGCGTGAGAGCGTGAGCGCGAGAACAGAAAACCCCCCTCACGCTTTTACGATCTCACGACCTCTCGGCTTTTTCGATCTCCCGATCTCCCGATCTCACGAATTTCATCGACCGATGATTCATCACTCGCGATCCTCGAAATAATCCGTCAATCCGGCGACCAGTCCTTCGTCGCCGGCCCCGGTCACGACCAGCCGGGCAAGCCCCAATCCGCGCGCGGCTTCGGCGATCCGCGGGTGCGGAACGAAGAGCGGCGTCTGCCGGAGCCGTTCGCGGCCGGCCGGCCCCACCATGTCGTGCAGGTTGCGCACGCTCTCGCTGCTGGTGGCCGTGATCGCGTCGAGCTTGTTGCCGGCCCAGGCCGCGAGCAGCGGCGCGGCATCGGCATCGGGCCTGCCGCGGCGGTAGCATACGGCGTACTCCACGAGCGCGCCGCGCGCTTTTAGCGTGTCTCCCAGGAGCTCGCGCCCGCCCTCGCCGCGGAAGATCACCACGCGCTTGCCCTTCACCGCCGCCAGCGCCGGCTGCTCGAGCAGCGCTTCGCTGTCGTAGCGCCCGGCCGGTGCGATCACGCCGGTGACGCCATGGCGCTCGAGAGCCCTCACGCCGCCGCCGCCGATCGCGGCGACCGCGAGCTTTGCGGGCAGCGCGCGCCGGGCGGTGATGAGATGCATCGCTTTTTCCGCCGCATTGGGGCTGATGAAGATCGCAAGATCGAATTCATCGAGCCGCGCGATCAGCGCGTCGAGCGGGCCGGGGTCCGTGACATCGCGGATCTCCAGCACCGGGAACAGAATGGGACTGCCGCCCGCCGCGCGGATCCGGCGGACCAACTCGCCGGCCAGGTGCGCCGGGCGCGTCACTACGATGCCGCGCCCGGCGAGCGGAGATTTGTTTCGCGCCATTTGAATATGCGATCAGCCGCGCGCGGCTGCAGCTTGCGCTTCCAGCTGCGCGAGTATTTCGGCCGCGCCGCGCGCTTTGAGTTCTTGCGCGAGCGCAGTGCCCAGCGCCTCCGCCTCCGTCCCGCGCCGCTCCCCGGCGATCAGGCGCGTGCCATCCGGCAACCCGACACATGAACGTAACTCAATGATATTATTATCCATTTCAGCATACGCCGCCAGCGGCACATTGCAGCTGCCGGTCAGCGCACGGGACAACGCGCGCTCCGCCATGATGCACGCCGCGGTGGCGGCGTGGTTGAGCGGGGCGAGAAGTTCGATGAGGTCGCCCCGCCCGGCGCGGCATTCCAGCCCCAGCGCGCCCTGCCCCGGCGCGGGCAGGCTCTCCTCCGGCTCGAGCAGCCGCGTGATGCGGTGCGCGAGGCCGAGGCGCTTCAGACCCGCGGCCGCGACGATGATCGCGTCGTACTGCCCGTCGTCGAGCTTCGCGAGCCGCGTCGTGACATTGCCGCGCAGCGGCGCCACCTCCAAACTCGGATAGCGCGCGCGCAACTGGCATTCGCGGCGCAGGCTGGAGGTGCCGACGCGGGCGCCCGCCGGCATCGCCGCGAGCGCGGCATGGCGATTGGAGATAAAAGCGTCGCGCGGATCCTCGCGCTCGGTGATCGCGGCGAGCGTGAAGCCGGGGGGCAGCAGCATCGGCACGTCTTTCACCGAATGCACCGCGATGTCGGCGCGCCCCGCCGCCAGCGCATCTTCGAGCTCCTTGATGAACAGCCCTTTGCCGCCGATTTTCGCGAGCGACGCGTCGAGCCGGCGGTCGCCCTCGGTGGTCACGCCGAGTATCGAGATTTCCGTCAGCGGGTAGAGCGCTGCGAGCCGCGATTCGACGTGGCGCGCCTGCCACATTGCGAGCGCCGACTCGCGCGTGGCGATCACGATGCGCCGCGGCGCATCTTTTCCGGGAGCGGACATGCTGTCGGCGGACACGCTAAGCTCGCGCCATTCTACCCGCCGAACTCGCGGACGATGTGCTGCAGGCGGCGGCTGACGGCGATGCGCTCGTCCACGCCGGCGAGCAGCACTTCCCAGTGCGTCTCGCCGCCCTCTCCCGCGGCGCGCTCGAAGCCCCGTATCGCCGCGCGCGCGACCAGGCAATTGCGGTGCACGCGCACGAATCGTTCTCCTTGCTCCTCTTCGAGCCGGGTGAGCGATTCCTCGATCAGGTACTCGCGGGCGGGCGTTTTCGCCGTCACGTACTTGAGCTCGGCCTTGAGATAGACCACGTCCGCGACCGGGATGAGATGGATCCTGCCGCGCTCCTGGGCGGAAAAATGGGTGCGCGGCGCGCGCGCGAGCTCGCGCAGCGCATCAAGCCGCGGCGGCGCCGATTTCACCCGCGCCAGCGCTTCCTTCAGGCGCGCGAGCCGGATCGGCTTCAGCAGGTAATCCACCGCGTGCACCTCGAAGGCGCGGATCGCGTAGGCGTCGTAGGCGGTCGCGAACACCACCGCCGGCGGCCGTTCGAGCTTCTGCAGGTGCTGCGCGACCTCGATGCCGTCCATCTCCGGCATGCGCACGTCGAGCAGCACCAGGTCGGCGGCCGCGCCCGGCAGCAGCTCCAGCGCCGCGCGCCCGCTTGCCGCCTCGCCCGCGATGGTCAACGGCAACGCCTGCGCGCACTCGGCGAGGAGGTCACGCATGCGCGTGCGCGCCGGCGCCTCGTCGTCCACGATCACCACCCGCAGCGGTTGCCGGTCCCCACTCACGGCTTGTGATCTCCAATCACGCCTCACCACTTTTGACGTAGGGCATGACGATGTGCACCTGGTAGGTATCATCGTCCGCCTTCGTGGTCAGGCTCGCCTCGGCATCGAAATGCAGCTGCAGCCGCTCGCGGATATTGGCGAGCGCCATCTTGTTGCCCGCATGGTGGTCGCCTGCCGGCTGCTGATAGGGATTGCGCAGTACGGCGTGCACCGTCTTTTCGTCGGCGTAGATGCTGATGCTGATCGCGCCGGGCTCGAGGCGCGGCTCGATACCGTGATACACCGCGTTCTCGAGCAGGGGCTGCAGCACGAGCGGCGGCACCATCGCGTCGCGCGGCATCCGCTCCACCTGCCATTCCACCCGCAGCCGCCCGCCGAGGCGCAGCTGCTCGAGGCCCAGGTACTGGCGGCACAGCTCGACCTCGCGCGCAAGCGGCGCGAGTTCCCGGTTATCCGCCATCACCACGCGGAAGAGGTCCGCCATGTCCTCCAGCGCGGCCTCGGCGCGCCTGGGGTCCTGGCGGATCAGCGACAGCACGGCGTTGATGCTGTTGTAGAGAAAGTGGGGGCGGATGCGTGCCTGGAGTGCCTGCAGCCGCGCTTCCGGCAGCGCCGGCGAGAGCGCCCGTCCGCGCAGGTCCAGGTAGGCGAGCAGCGCCGCGGTCGTGAGCGCGACCAGCAGCCAGTAGCGCTCGAGCGACCCGGACTCCGTGAGCATCGTGCCGCCCGCGTAATAAAGCGCCGTGGTGAGCGCCAGCTCGAGCGCGATCACCGCGAAGACGCCGAGCACGTACGGCAGGCGCCGCAGCGCATCGGAGAGCACGGCCAGCACCAGCAGCGACAGGATCAGCAGCGGCTGCACGACAGCCGAGATCTCGACGAACTCCTGCCACAGCGCGCGCGTGCCCGTGGTCTTCGCCAGCGCCGCCGCCACCGCGATGAGGTTCGCGATCAGCAGGATCCTCAGCAGGATGCCGAGATTGCGGAAGTTCGGCAGGGCGCCCGAGTAGGCGTTTTGATTTATACTTGCCATAAGTAATTGATTCTAACAGGCATATGGCTACATACGAAAAACCGGACGGCAAGGCCAAACCGTGGTCGGGACGGTTCACCGAGCCCGCGACCGATCTGGTGCGGCGCTACACCGCGTCGGTCGGCTTCGACCGGAGGCTCGCCGAGCACGATATCGAAGCCTCCGTCGCCCACGCGCGCATGCTGCAGGCGATCGGCGTGATCGGCAAGAGCGATCTCGCCGCGATCGAGAAAGGCCTCGCGCAGGTCCGCGCGGAAATCCGGGCCGGCGCCTTCCCGTGGTCGGAAGCGCACGAGGACGTGCATCTCAACATCGAGCGGCGCCTGACCGAGCTCGCGGGCGAGGCCGGCAAGCGTCTGCACGCCGGGCGCTCGCGCAACGACCAGGTCGCGACCGATACGCGGCTTTACCTGCGCGCCGCCATCGACCAGTCCCAGGCGCTGGTCAAGGCCCTGCAGCGCGCGCTGCTCGATCTCGCCGAAGCCCACGCCGATACCGTGATGCCCGGCCACACGCACCTGCAGGTGGCGCAGCCGGTCACCTTCGGCCATCACCTGCTCGCGTACTTCGAGATGCTCGCGCGCGACGCGCAGCGGCTTGCCGACTGCCGCAAGCGCGTGAACCGGCTGCCGCTGGGCGCGGCGGCGCTCGCCGGCACCTCGCTCCCGATCGACCGGCTGATGGTCGCCAAGGAGCTCGGCTTCGACGGCGTGTGCGAGAACTCGATCGACGCCGTGTCCGACCGCGACTTCGCGATCGAATTCTGCGCCTGCGCCGCGCTCGTGATGACGCACCTCTCGCGCTTCTGCGAGGAGATCGTCCTGTGGATGAGCCCGCGCTTCGGCTTCATCGAGCTCGCCGACCGCTTCTGCACCGGCTCCTCCATCATGCCGCAGAAGAAGAACCCGGACGTGGCCGAACTGGTGCGCGGCAAGACCGGCCGGGTCAACGGGCACCTGGTGGCGCTGCTGACGCTGATGAAGGGGCAGCCGCTCGCGTACAACCGCGACAACCAGGAGGACAAGGAGCCGTTGTTCGACGCGGTGGACACGCTCACGATGAGCCTCGCGGTGTTCGCGGAGATGCTCTCGGGCATCAAGGTCAACCGCGAGGCGATGGAGAGCGCGGCGCGGCAGGGGCATGCCACCGCCACCGATCTCGCCGAGTACCTGGTGAAGAAGGGCGTGCCGTTCCGGGAAGCGCATGAAGCGGTGGCGCAGGCGGTGCGCTACGCCGAGTCACGCGGCCGCTCGCTGGCCGAGCTGAAGCCCGCCGAGCTGCAGCGCTTCGCGCCGGCCGCGGCCAGGGACGTCCATGCCGCGCTGACGCTCGAGGGATCTGTCAATAGCCGCAGCCATCTCGGCGGCACGGCGCCCGCGCGCGTCAAGGCCGCGATCGCCAAGGCCCGCAAGTCCCTCGCATGACGCAAAACGCAACCGCAGATAAACGCAGATAAACGCGGATTACGCCCCCCTCCTAAGGGCGCTTTCTGTCCCCGGTCCATCGGTGTGTATCTGCGTTCATCTGCGGTTCCATCCAGGTTCTTAGCCCGTGGATCCCTGGCAGGACATCGAGCGCTCCATTCGCGAGGCGTCAGGCGCGCCGTTCGCCATCGAGTCGTCGGGCGCGGTCGGCGGCGGCTGCATCAACCAGGGCTACCGCGTCCGGGGTAAGGATGCCGCCTACTTCGTGAAGGTGAACGAGCCCACGCGGCTGCCGATGTTCGAGGCCGAGGCCGCGGGGCTTGCCGAGCTCGCGCGCTCCAGCACCGTGCGCGTGCCGCGGCCGGTGTGCCACGGCGCCAACGCTAGAGCGAGCTGGATCGCGCTGGAATGGATCGAGTTCGGTCGCGCCGGCAGCGCCGGCATGCGCGAGCTGGGGCGTGGCCTCGCGCGGCTGCACCGCGTGAGCGGCGAGCGCTACGGCTGGCACCGCGACAACACCATCGGCGCAACACAGCAAATCAACACGCCTGGCGCGGACTGGGTTGCGTTCTGGCGCGAGCATCGCCTGGGCTATCAACTCAAGCTGGCCGCCGGGAACGGCCATCGCGGGCGGTTGCAGGACGACGGCGCGCGGCTACTCGACCGCCTCCCTGCGTTCTTCGAAGGTTACCGTCCCGCCCCCTCGCTGCTGCACGGCGACCTGTGGTCGGGCAACGCGGGCTTCGATGCGAACGGTGCGCCGGTCATCTACGACCCGGCGGTCTACTACGGCGACCGCGAGGCGGATCTCGCGATGACCGGGCTCTTCGGCGGCTTTTCGCCCGATTTCTATTCAGGCTACCGGGAAGAATTCCCCCTCGATCCCGGCTACGCGCGCCGCAAGGACCTCTACAACCTCTACCACGTGCTGAACCACCTCAACCTCTTCGGCGGCGGCTACCGCGCGCAAGCCGAGCGCATGATTACCCAGCTTCTGGCTTCCGTCTGAATTGCCCCGGCACGCTGTCCGGCGTAACGTATTGAGAACCAAGGAGGATGACAGCGGGTTTTAGGGGGCGGTTGGCGCATAGAAAAGTGTCAACTAAATCGTCAACTAATTTGTCAACCAATTCGTCAACTATCTTTTCAACCAATTCACGTTAAACGGCGAAGCATGGTTCTTGCGGGCTAGTGTCACCAGTAGTATCATAGGAAAGTGACACGGGCAGCTAAGACTCTCGCGCAGATGAAGGCCAATCCACTGGATTGGCGAATCGAGAGTCTGAAGTCGGTCGCCGACGCGTTCGGGCTGGTCTATCGGCAGCCCGGCGGAAGCCACGTGATCTTTCGTCACCCGAACGGCGGCATGCTTTCCGTACCTGCGCGCCGACCGATCAAACCCGTGTACGTGCGAAAGTTCGTGCGCTTGGTTGAGGAAGGAGTCGCCGAATGAAAAAGTCCAGCGTCGCGTACCCTTTTGAAGTTCGCCCCCTCTCGAAAGAGGAAGGCGGCGGGTACAGCATTTACTTCCCCGATCTTCCCGGCTGCTGGTCCGATGGGGCCACACCGGAGGATGCAATCGAGAACGGCCGGGACGCGCTGCAGTCGTGGCTGGCCGTCGCGCAAGAGTTTGGCGACGGCATTCCCAAGCCGTTTTCCTCGGTCAGCGGGCGCTTCGTGCAAAGGGTTCCACGTTCGCTCCACGCGCGGTTGATCGCCCGCGCGAAGGCGGAGGGCGTTTCGCTCAACACCCTGGTGGTATCGCTCGTGTCTCAGGGAATCGGAAAGCAACAAGCGGCCGAGCGCGCAGATCGCCGTTTAACCACACGCTCAACCCGGACGCGCGCACGGACGGGGCGCGCCGGTTAGCGTGGCACGTTGA
Organism: Betaproteobacteria bacterium; assembly: GCA_016177355.1. Lineage (GTDB taxonomy): Bacteria > Pseudomonadota > Gammaproteobacteria > Burkholderiales > SG8-41 > SG8-41. The sequence goes on from JACOVL010000135.1 coordinate 7,118, forward strand.
GGCTGTAGAAAAAGTCCGGAACTCCTGCGAGGAATCGCCGTACTAACGCTTTGAAAGGGGTCGGGACCCCTCAGCACGCGGGAGGCGGCGATGGCGCGGTTCAAGCACTACGACTA
>JACOVL010000142.1 GCA_016177355.1 Betaproteobacteria bacterium
ATGAAGCTGCCGGGGTCCACCAGCCGGTCGATGCGCTCGCGCGCGTTCAGCACGCCCTGCGCTCTTCGCTCGGCGAGCTTCTCCTTCCCGCCCATCGCCAGCGCCTCGGCGTTCTTCTCTTCCAGTTGCTTCAGCTCATGCCTGGCCGACACGTCATGATCTTCCGTCACTCAGTCAACGCGGATGCCGGCCTGCCGGATCACCTTCGCCCACTTGGCGATCTCGGAACGGACGTAGGCGCCGAATTCGTCCGGCGTCTTCGCCGGAGACTTCGCTCCCTCGTTGAGGAGCCGGGTCTGGATATCGGGCGCCCGCATGATGCGGATGGTTTCGCTATTCAGCTTCGTGACGGCATCTCTCGGCGTGCCGGCCGGAGCGAAGATGCCGATCCAGTTCGTCACCTCGAAGCCGGGCAGCGCGGCTTCGGCGATCGACGGCAAGTCCGGCGCCGCCGGCGAGCGCACCGGGCCCGTGACCGCGATCGCCCTGAGCCTTCCGGCTTGCACCTGCGGCAGCACCGTCGGCATGGTGGCGAACAGCAGCGAAGTCTGCCCGCCCAGGAGATCGGTGATCGCCGGCGCATTGCCCTTGTACGGGACGTGCACCATGTCCACCTTCGCCATCATCTTGAACAGCTCGCCCGCGAGGTGGCTCGCGGTACCGTTGCCCGCGGAGGCGTAGGTCAATTGCCCGGGCCGGGCCCGGGCAAGCGCGATCAGCTCCTTCACGGTCTTCACCGGCACCGAAGGGTGGACCACCAGCAGGCCGTCGGCCTCCATCACCAGCGCCACCGGCGCGAAATCCCTGACCGGGTCGTAAGGCAGCTTGCGGAACAGGCTGACGTTGACGGAATGGGTGCCGATGCTGCCCATCACCAGCGTGTAGCCGTCGGCGGGCGACCGGGCGACGAACTCGGCCGCGATGTTGCCGCCGGCGCCGGTGCGGTTCTCGACCACCACCTGCTGCCCCCACGCCTCGTTGAACTTCTGCCCGATCACGCGCGCGAAAACGTCGGCGATGCCGCCGGGCGGGAACGGCACGACGAAGCGGATCGTCCTGGCGGGATACGCGGCCTGCGCCTGTGCGGCGGCCGGCAGCGTCGCGGCGGCGAGTGCCGCGACTAGCAACCCACTGATGCGCTTCGGTGCCGTGGGGAATCTCATCGCCGGCGTGGGCCGTAGCCCTTTTCGTAGTGCGGGCCGGTCATTTTACCGTCCACCGCGCGCCCGACGATACCTTGAGATAAGTCCTTGATTGCAATGAATATCACATCCTCGTCGTCGGGCGAGGCGACCAGCGTATGCGGCGCGTTGGCGGGAATATAGATGAGTGTGCCGGCCGGCGCGACCACTTTCCTGCCGTTGACCGAGCCGACGAGCGTGCCGCGCACCACGTAATTGAATTGCTCGTTCTTGTGCGTGTGCATGCGCGAGCCGGTGCCGCGTGCCTTGTGGATGTAGCCCACCAGCATGCGCTCGCCCTCGACCACGCCCCCGTGCGAGGTCGAGTAGCCGGTGCCGGCCGGGACGTCCTTCAATTTGGCCAGCGCGAACTGGTATCCGCCGCTGCCGCCCTTCACCGCGCCCGCGGTCTTGGTCTTCCTGCCCAACCGTTGTTTCGTCGCCATAGGCCTATCCCTCATCCCTCATAAATAGTCCACGATCTTCCACTCGCCCGGCTTGACGTTGACCACGTTCCGGTTGCGGCCGGCGCGGCGGTCGGCATAGATGCGGCCTTCCTTCATCACGATCTGGATGTTCTTCTTCTCCTGCAGGCAGCGGATGTTCTTCAGGGGATCGCCGGCGACCGCGATGATGTCCGCGAGCTTGCCGGCCTCGATCGTGCCAACCTCCCTGTCGAGCTTCAGCGCGCGCGCGGCGTTGCGGGTGGCGGTGAGGATCGCCTCCATCGGCTTCATGCCGAGGTCCACGTAGACCTCCAGCTCGCGCGCGTTGGCGCCCATCTGCGGGTCGTAGCCCATGTCGGTGCCCATCGCAATATTGACGCCCGCCCTGTGCATCTTCTCGAAGGTGCGGTAGCAGTAGGGCTGGATCTGCTTCATCTTGTTCAGCACGAACTGGGACGTGCCCTGGTCCTTGCGCGCCTGGATCGCCCGATCGGTGCGGTGGAGCAACGTCGGCGTCATCCAGACTTTCGATTCGACGATCCGGTCGGTGGTCCGGTCGTCCGAGAACACCATGTGCTCGATGGTGTCGGCGCCGGCCTCGAGCGCCATGCGCTGCCCCTGCGGCGTGAAGCAGTGCACCGCGGCGACCTTGTGGAAGGCGTGCGCCTCGTCCACGATCGCGTTGATCTCCTCCTGCGTCATGTTGCGGATGTCCGGCTCCTCCTTGTCGGTGCCGCCGCCGCCGGTGGCGCAGGTCTTCACGATGTCGCAGCCGGCGAGGAGATTGGTGCGCGCGAGCTTCCGGAGTTCCCACGGCCCGTCTGCGGTCTGGAAGCCGAAGCGCTGCATCGCGCGCGGGTTGATGAGGTCGAGATGCGAGCCGGTGATGACGGTGAAGCCGCCGATCAGCATGCGCGGCCCCTCGACGATGCCGGCGTTGATCGCGTCGCGCACCGCGCACAGCTCCGCGGTGAGCAGTCCCCGGCTCGAATTGAGCCCCAGGTCGCGCAGCGTGGTGAATCCCATGTCGAAGCAGAGCTGGGCGTGGAACAGGCCGTACATCTGCTGCAGCTCGGGCGTGATCTCCCACTGCGCGACGCGGTAATTGTGGAAGGTCAGGCAGTTGAACATCATGGTGTGGAGGTGGGCGTCTATCATCCCCGGCATCAGCGTCAGCCCCGCGCAGTCCACCACCTCCGCGCGCGGCGGTATCCGGATGCCCTGTTTCGTGCCGATGCGCTTCACGCGCCGGCCTTCGAGCTCGAGCACCGGGTCCTGCACCGGCTTTTTCCCGGTGCCGTCGATCAGCGTCGCCGCCTTGAGGTAGCGCGTCGGGCCTTTGGGCTCGGGCGTCTTGACTTTAAACAATGGCATAGCGACGTCGTCCTATATGTTATTGATATTAAAGGAAATTCTGCGCCGCCGCGGCGAAGCGTGCATACGCTTGCGGATCGATCGTGCCGCGCGGCGCGGCGGCGTCGAACGCGAGCATGGAGAGTGTTTTCTCGATCGCTGCGCGCGGCAGGTCCCGCGTGATGAAGACCAGCCGCGAGCGGCGTTCGGCGTCGGGCCAGCGCGCGAGCTCGACCGGCTCGTCGATCAGCGTCTGCACCGCGTGCACCGCCACGGGCCTTCCCTCGACGTTGAGGAGCCCTTTCACGCGCAGCAAATTCGCGCCACGCATGCCGGCGAGAAAATTCAACCACAGAATGAGACCCGTGCGGGCTACCGGCTGGTCGAGGTGGACACAGAAGGCGCTTATCCCGTCATCGTGCGCGTGTCCGTCGTGATGCGTTTCCGCCGCGACGACGGCCTCGGGCGCGAGCCAGCGTGTGAAACGGCCGTCGTCGGCGCTCGCGGCGTGCAGCGCCGCGCCGAACAACGCCTGCGGCCCGACATCGCCGCGCACCGCGCGGGAGCGGACGGCGGCGGGATTGATGAGATCGAGGCGCCGCTCCAGCGCCGCAATCACGTCGGCGCCGGCGCGGTCGCACTTGGTTATCAGCAGGCGATCGGCGAGCGCTGCCTGCTTAACCGCCTCGGCGTGCGTGTCGAGCTGGTTCGCGCCGTGCACGCCGTCAATGAGCGTCACCACGCTGTCGAGCCGGTAGTGCGGGGCGGTCGCTTCATCCGTGATCAGCGTCTGCAGCACCGGGACCGGGTCCGCGAGCCCGGTGGTCTCGATCAGCACCCGGTCGAAGCGCGGCAACTCGCCGCCGTCCCGCTTGCGGGCGAGGCCGGCCAGCGTGTCCGTGAGGTCGCCGCGCACGGTGCAGCAGATGCAGCCGTTCGCGAGCAGCACCGTGTTCTCGCTCGGCGCGGCGACGAGCAGGTGATCGAGCGCGATCTCGCCGAATTCGTTGATGATGACCGCAGCGTTGGCGAAGCCCGGGTCCCGCAGCAGGCGGTTCAACAGCGTCGTCTTGCCGCTGCCCAGGAACCCGGTGATCAGGCTGACGGGGACGCGCGCGGCCATTACTCGCCCTTGATGCCGGCCGCCTTGATCACCTTGTCCC
>JACOVL010000141.1 GCA_016177355.1 Betaproteobacteria bacterium
ACGACGTGGTCCTCCTTCACCACGGGGTCGGGGAAATCGGCGACGTACTTCAGCTCGTCGAGCCCGCCATGCTTATGCAGTACCACTGCTTTCATCGTTTTAACCCCGGTAGGCGGTGCTCGGCCACAGTCTAGCAAATCCGCCCCTGGCTGCTAAGATGCTGGTTCGCGTGATTTTTTCAAATATTTTCCGGGACAAAATGCCTGAAAACAAAAGCATCGTGAGCGCAGATCCGCAATCGGCAGCACGCCCCGCCGTGATCGCGGTGGTCGCAGCCTCGACCGCCGCGCAGGTCGCCTCGGTGATGGGGATCGCGGTGTTTCCGGCGATCGCGCCCAGCCTCGCGGCGGCGCTGGAAGTGGAACCGTCGCTCGTCGGTTATCAGATGAGCCTGATTTATTGCGCGGCCATGCTGATGGCGCCGTCCATCGGCAACCTGATATCGCGGTGGGGCGCATGCCGGGCGACGCAGGCGGGCCTGGGCCTCACCGTGCTGGCGATGCTGCTGTCGCTGACGTCGAGCCTGCCCGCGCTCGCGGGGGCCTCGGTGTTCGCCGGGATGGCGATCGGTCTGCTGACGCCGGCTTCGGCGCACCTGCTGTTCCGTTTCAGTCCGCCCGCGAACCGCAACTTCATTTTCTCGTTCAAGCAGACCGGCGTGCCGCTCGCCTGGGTGCTGATGGCGCTGATCGCGCCGCCGGTCACCCTTGCGTTCGGCTGGCGCTGGGCGCTCGCGCTGATCATCGCGTACGCGCTGGTCATGATCGCCGTGCTGCAGCCGGTGCGTGCCGCCTGGGACGACGACCGCGCCCGGAGCGCGGCGGTTGCGCATCGGGAAACCAGTGGACTCGCCGTCGTATGGCGCCAGCCCGTGCTGCGCCCGCTCGCCCTCATGTCGTTCTGGTGCTCGTTCGTGCAGCTCAGCTTCAGCAGCTTCGCGGTGACGATGCTGGTGGAGGAGACGGGCTACAGCCTGGTGGAGGCGGGCTGGCTGCTGTCGCTGGCGCATGCCGCGGGCGTCACGGGGCGCATCGTCTGGGGCTGGATCGCGGACGCGACGGACGCCCTCGCCGTGCTGCACTGGGTCAACCTCATCACGGTTGCATGCTGCGCGCTTACCGCATTCGTCTCCCCCGGATGGCCGGCCGCGGCGCTGGCGCTGCTGTTCGTGGTTTTTGGCGTGAGCGCGGTGGGATGGAACGGCGTCTTTTTCGCGGAGGTCGCGCGGCGCAGCCCGCCCGGGCGGGTGAGCGTCGCGGCCGGCGGCGCGATGGCCCTGAGCTTCGCGGGCATCGTCGTGGGCCCGGCGATTTTTGCGACCGTCTACAAGCTGACGGGCAGCTACGCCGCCACGTTCGGCTGGCTGACGCTGGCGGCGGTGACGGGACTGGTTTTTCTGATGCGCGCGCAATACGCAGCGCGGCGGCGATGATGCGACAAGGTTATCCGGCCGGGGTCACGGCCGTGGGGGAGCGGGCGCTACAGCCAGATGACGGCGGGAAAAGTGGCTACGGCGAGCACCAGCACCAGCCACTCGAGGTTGTTGCGCTTGAGCCAGCCGGTGAAGTGCAGGATCAGGACGATTAACGCTATCACGTAAAAGGCGTAAAAAGCCATTTATTTGTCCCCTGAAAAATCTCCCCGTGACGGTAGAATAAACCATCCGGATTCGGAATAACAAAAAATCTTCACTGTGACGTATTTCACATATTGATCGTGGATAGCCTCATCCGGCAAGCGCCATGAGCGTGATACTCGCCCTCGACCAGGGCACCACCAGCTCGCGCGCCATCGTTTTCGACCAGGCTGGCGCCATCCGGGCGGTGGCGCAGAAGGAATTCACCCAGATCTTCCCGCAGCCGGGCTGGGTCGAGCACGACCCCGAGGAGATCTGGGCGACGCAGATCGCGGTCGCCGGGGAGGCGCTCGCGCGCGCCGGCGCGAGCGCCTGCGACGTGGCCGCGATCGGCATCACCAACCAGCGCGAGACCACCATCGTGTGGGACCGCGCCAGCGGACGCCCGCTCTGCAACGCCATCGTGTGGCAGGACCGCCGCACGGCGGGGGAGTGCGACGCGCTCAAGGCGCGCGGGCTCGAGGCGCGCGTCACGGAAAAAACCGGGCTCGTGCTGGACGCCTACTTTTCCGGCACCAAGCTCGCGTGGATGCTCGACCACGTGCCGGGGGCGCGCAAGGACGCGGAAGCGGGCCGGCTCGCGTTCGGCACGGTGGATGCCTGGCTCGTCTGGAAGCTCTCGGGCGGGTCGGCGCACGTCACCGACGTCAGCAACGCCTCGCGCACGCTGCTCTGCAACATCCACACCGGCGCCTGGGACGGGGAGCTGCTCGACCTGTTCGGCATACCGGCGGGCATGTTGCCGGAAGTGCGCGCCTCGAGCGGCGTCGTGGCCGAAACCGCGGGCAACCTCTTCGCCGCGCGCATCCCGATCGCCGGCATCGCCGGCGACCAGCAGGCGGCGCTGTTCGGCCAGCGCTGCACGACACCAGGCATGGTCAAGAACACCTACGGCACCGGCTGCTTCATGCTGATGCACACCGGCGAGCGGCCTGTCGTTTCACGCAACAAGCTGCTGACGACCGCGGCCTGCCACACCGGAGCGTCCCGCGAGTACGCGCTCGAGGGCAGCGTGTTCATCGCCGGCGCCGTGGTGCAGTGGCTGCGCGACGGGCTCGGCATCATCAAGTCGTCGGCGGAAATCGAGCCGCTCGCCGCAAGCGTCGCCGACAACGCCGGCGTCTATTTCGTGCCGGCCTTTGCCGGGCTCGGCAGCCCGCACTGGGACCCGTACGCGCGGGGAACGATCGTGGGGCTGACGCGCGGCACGGGCGCGGGGCATATCGCGCGCGCGGCGCTGGAGAGCATCGCCTGCCAGTCGGCCGACGTGCTCGCCGCAATGGAAAGCGATTCCGGCATCACGCTGAAGGAGCTGCGGGTGGACGGCGGCGCGGCGCGGAACAGCATGCTGATGCAATTCCAGGCCGACCTGCTCGGCGTTCCCGTGGTGCGGCCCAGGGTCACCGAGACGACCGCGCTCGGCGCGGCGTACCTGGCCGGGCTTGGCGTCGGATACTGGAAGAGCGCGGAAGCGCTCGCCGCGCAGTGGCGGTCCGAGCGCGTGTTCGAGCCGAAGATGGACCGCGGGCAGGCGCAGGCGCTGCTCGCCGCCTGGCGTAAGGCCGTCGGGCGCGCCAAGAACTGGGCGCCGGCCAATTAGGGACGAAACAGGTTCTTTGCCTCGACGCGCGCGAAGTCCATGAACGCGCGCGCTGCCACGGACAGGTGCTTGCCCACGGGATAGACGAAATGCCAGTGACTCTCGAGGGGGAATCCTTCGACGTCCAGGCAGACCAGCTTCGTCTGTTCCGGTTCCAGCCCGAAGGTGTAGCGGGAGAGGATCGACACGCCGAGTCCGGCAAGAATTGCCTCCCGGATCGCCTCGCTGGTGCACAGCTCCATTCGTATTTTCGGGGCAAGACCATGCTGCTCGAACAGCTTCAGCGTGACCATTCGCGTTCCTGATCCCGGTTCGCGGATCAGGAACGGCTCGTTGGCGAGGCGCGCAAATGCGATGTCCTTCTCGCCCGCCATCGGATGGTCGCCGCGCGCGAAAACCACCAGCGGGTTGGACAGGATGGCTTGGACCATGACTTCCTGTCGGTCGGGCGGGTCGGCGAACATGTACAGGTCGTCCTCGTTGTTTCTCAGCCGTTCGATCAGGGTGCTCCGGTTGTGGATCTGCAGCGATGTCTCGACCCCGGGATAACGCTGGATGAAGGCCCCGAGCAGCCGGGGAGCGAAATACTTGGCCGTCGAAGTCACGGCAAATTGAAGATGCCCGGAATCGAGCCCGCGCATCTCGGTCAGCTTTTCCTCGAGGCTCGAGAAAGCGCGAAACACGTCGTTACAGCCCGCGTAAACCCGCTGACCCGCGTCTGTCAGGTAGATGTGCTTGCCCACCTGTTCAAATAGCGGAAAGCCAACAGTTTCGCTCAACTTCTTGATCTGCACCGAAACCGTTGGCTGGGCCAGGTGGAGTTCCTGCGCGGCGCGAACGAAACTTCCCAATCGTGCGCTCGCCTCGAATACGCGCAGTTGCGGCAGTATTCCGTGTTTCAGGTAACGTCGGATATTCAGCTGCGGCATGGCGATGCCTCCTTGAATCCGTTGCCATTGCCGCCATGCCTTGAATGCACAGCGGCCTTCACCTCGAAGTGAAGGCCGCTTTCGCGAACGAACCTTCACCTGTTCGGCAAAGGTCTCGCTCGCATCGTCTCCTCTGATGCCGGCGCGACCGGGGGAAGAGCCCGTATTGACGATCGCGCCGTAGCAGCCAACCGGCTGCCGAAGCTACTCCCCTCTGGAGGGGCGCCCGGGTTCAACCGGGCCACGTCATATTGTTAGCACATCGAATCCCGGCTTTCAAGGGCCTCGAACATTACGAATCGTAATGCCGGTCTTTAACGATCGTTCAGGGCCTTCCTTTTTCGTAATCGTGGACATCGCAAACTTCAAATTTCTATTCCCGTTGCGCCATCCCATACTTCGGACACGCATGAAATCCGGAGGAGGCTTGTATGCAAGACAGAGAATCCCACGGTAAGCCCATCAGTGATGTCGTCGCGGAATTTCAGACGCATCCGACGCAAGGTTTAAGCCAGAAGGAGGCGCAGGAGCGGCTTCAGAAATTCGGCGGCAACGAGCTCACCGAGAAACCCCGACCGGGCTTTCTCTCGCTGTTGTGGGATCAGTTCAACAACTACCTCGTCATCATCCTGATCGTCGCGGCGCTCATCTCGCTGGCGCTGGGCGAATGGATAGACTCCATAGCCATCATGATCATCGTCGCGCTGAACGCCGTGGTCGGAGTCATACAGGAGTCGAAGGCGGAACAGGCCCTCGCGGCCCTGAAGAAAATGTCCGCCCCCAACGCCCAGGTCATTCGTGACGGGCACCAGATCACGGTCCCGGGCCGGGAGCTCGTTCCGGGGGACATCGTTCTCGTGGAAGCAGGCAACTACATTCCCGCCGATTTGCGCTTGGTCGCCAGCGTCAATCTCAAGGTCGAGGAAGCCTCGCTAACCGGAGAATCGGTACCCTCGGAGAAGAATGCCGCAGTGGTGCTGGACAAGGAAATACCCCTGGGCGACCGCAGGAACTCCGCTTTCATGAGCACGATGGTGACCTACGGTCGCGGCACGGGTCTGGTGACGGGTACGGGGATGGGCACGCAGATCGGGCTCATCGCGGAGATGATTCAGTCCTTCGAGGAGGAGGACACGCCGCTGCAGCAGAAGCTGGAGCATCTCGGGAAGGTGCTCGGCACGATCATCCTCGCGATCTGTGCGTTCGTTTTCGTCTACGGCCTCATCCGGGATACGAAGTTGACAGATGTCTTCACGATCGGCTTCTTCAACTATCTGCAGGCCGAGCAGAAGGACATCATCAATCTCTTCATGACCGCGGTAAGTCTCGCCATCGCCGCCGTCCCCGAGGGGCTTCCGGCGATAGTGACCATCTGCCTCGCGCTGGGGATGCAGCAGATGGTCAAGCGCCATGCCCTGATCCGAAAGCTGCCCGCAGTGGAAACGCTGGGCTGCGCCACGGTCATTTGCTCCGACAAGACGGGCACGCTGACGCAGAACGCGATGACCGTCGTGCAGGGATGGGCGGGGGGCAAGCGGTTCCGGGTAACGGGCGAAGGATACAACCCGGTCGGGCAGTTTTCCCTGGACGGCAAGCCCTTCGATACACGCTCCGATGCGGATGCCACGGTGCTCTTCCACGGGTCTGTGGTCTGCAACGATGCGAAGCTGGAGGAGAGAAGCGACGAAGCGGGCAAGCGGTCGTGGCAGATCATAGGGGACCCCACGGAAGGCGCCATGGCCGTCGTGGCCGCGAAAGGCGGGTTCCAGCGAGGCGGCCTGGACAAGGTGTTGCCCCGGATCCAGGAGATTCCGTTCGATTCGGACCGAAAGCGCATGACGACCATCCACAGCCTGGATGGCGCTAACGGTCAAGCTTCGGCCGCAAGCTTCCGTTACCCGCAGTTTTTCGCCTTTATCAAGGGGGCACCCGATGTCATCCTGGATCTTTGCAGCCACATCCAGGAGGCCGGACAGTCCGTCGCCCTGACGGAGGAGAAACGCAAGGAGGTGCTTGAGCAAAACCTTGACATGGCGAGAAACGCGCTCCGGGTCCTGGGAGTCGCCTATCGCCCCCTTAACGAGATCCCCGAAAGCTGCACTCCTGAAAATATCGAGAAGGAGCTCACCTTTGTCGGCCTCCTGGGCATGATCGACCCCGCGCGTCCGGAGGTGATGGAGGCGGTGAAAGTGGCGAAGGGCGCCGGGCTGAAGAGCGTCATGATAACCGGCGATCATAAGGAAACCGCAGAGGCGATCGCCCGCGATATCGGCTTGTTGACCAAGGGCGGTTTGGTTCTTACCGGGCCGGAGATCGAAAAGCTGAGCGACGAGGAATTGGCGGCCAAGGCCGACAAGCTGGAGGTATGTTGCCGGGTTTCGCCTACGCACAAGACCCGAATCGTCGATGCCATGAAGGCGCGCGGCCACGTGGTGGCGATGACGGGCGACGGCGTGAACGACGCCCCGGCCTTGAAGCGGGCGAACATCGGGATCGCCATGGGCATCACCGGCACCGACGTGACCAAGCAGACGGCGGACATGGTGCTCACCGACGACAATTACGCCAGCATCGTCGCGGCCGTAGAGCAGGGGCGGATCATCTACTCCAACATCCGCAAGTTCGTCTACTTCCTGCTCGCCTGCAACGCCGGAGAAATTCTCATCATTTTCGGCTCGATGCTGTTCGGGCTGCCAATCCCCTTAAGGCCCGTTCAGCTCCTGTGGTTGAACCTGGTGAGCGACGGCGCTCCGGCCCTGGCCCTGGGAATGGAGAAGGGCGACCCCGACATCATGAAGCATCAGCCGCGCCCCCCGAAGGAGCCGGTCATCAATCGCGATATGGCGATCGGCATCGGCGTCATTGCCGTGGTTGATGCCATAGCCATATTGTTGGCGTTTTATTTCGGCTTGCAGCGCTATCCGGGCCATCTCGAGGCGGCCCAGACCATCGCCTTCGTGACCCTGTGCACTTCCGAGCTCATCCGGGCCTATACGGCGCGGTCGGAGTACCTCAGCGTCTTCACCATCGGCGTGTTTTCGAACAAGTGGATGAACTGGGCTGTTTTGGCGTCATTCTTGCTGGTTCTGGCGGTGGTGTACGCGCCGTTCCTCAGGCCGTTCTTCGATACCGTGCCGCTCACTCTCGACGACTGGCTGCTGATGTTGCCGTTTTTCTTCGCCTCGCCCATTGCCATGGAACTGGTCAAGGTTTACTTCCGCAAACGGCAGGCAGAGGAGGTGGACACACGGCAAGCCCCTCTGTTTGTCACGCCTGCCTCCAGCTTCGCGCAGCAGGGCGCAGGCAACGCATCGGTCTCGCACGGATTTACAGGAGGGAACACCATGTTAAAAGTACTCATCCCGGTCGACGGCTCCCCTAATTGCCAGTTCGCGGTGAAGCATGTCATCAAGCAATTCATGGCCAATACGGCGATAGAGACGCATTTACTGAACGTCCAGCCGCCGTTCAGCAGTTATATTGCGCGCTTTGTGAGCAGGAAGACGCTGCATGACCACCACCGCGACGAGGCCGAAAAGGCGCTGCGCCCGATCAGGCAGATGCTCGACGGCTTCGGCATTCCCTACTCGGCGCACATCGAGGTGGGAGACAGGGCGCAATCCATCATTGCTACGGCCCGCCGGCTGCGCTGCGACCAGATCGTGATGAGCACGGCGCGCAAGAACTCTCTCACACGGCTGGTCGAGAATTCGGTCACCAACAAGGTGATCGAGCTGACTTCGGTGCCGGTCGAGGTGATCGCGGGCGATGCCGTATCGCCGTGGGAGCGCTACGGCATCCCGGCCGGGCTCAGTGCCCTGCTGGCCCTGTTGCTGGCGGCCGCTGCCGACTGACGCGACTGCGGCTGGCTCGGTTCCGATCGAATGAGGATCATGTGCGGTCCCTGCTCATTCATCGGCCCGGAAAGTCTCCCGGTAGCGCTTGAATTTCCGCACGTAATGGTCGGCGAAGGAGTTGATGTTCCGGATCTCCTCCGCGGAGAGGCTCCGCACCACCTTGCCCGGGGAGCCGATGACGAGCGAGCCGTCCGGAATCTCCTTGCCCTCGGCGATCAGGGCATTGGCCCCGATCAGGCAGTTCTTCCCGACCTTCGCGCCGTTGAGTATCACGCTCTTGATGCCGATCAGGCTGCCGTCGCCGATGGCGCAGCCGTGCAGCATCGCCATGTGGCCGACGCTGACGTTCCTGCCGATCGTGACCGGGAAGCCCGCGTCCACGTGCGCGACGCAGCCGTCCTGCAGCTGCGAGTTCTCGCCGAGGGTGATCGTGTCGTTGTCGCCGCGCACGATGCAGCCGAACCAGACGCTCGCATTCGGCTCCAGGATCACCGAGCCGATCACGATCGCGTCCGGCGCGATCCAGTAATCGCCCTTGCACACGACGCGCTGGTTCTCGAAGCGGTACTTCACGCCGGTCCTAGAGCAGCGGCACGATCAGCAGCGCGACGATATTTATTATTTTAATCAACGGGTTGACAGCGGGCCCCGCGGTGTCCTTGTAGGGGTCGCCGACGGTGTCGCCGGTGACCGCCGCCTTGTGCGCGTCGGAGCCCTTGCCGCCGTGGTTGCCGTCCTCGATGTACTTCTTGGCGTTGTCCCAGGCGCCGCCGCCGGTGGTCATCGAGATCGCGACGAAGAGCCCGGTGACGATCGTGCCCACCAGCACGCCGCCGAGCGCCTTCACGCCCGCGCCCGGGCC
>JACOVL010000143.1 GCA_016177355.1 Betaproteobacteria bacterium
AGGTACTTCTGCACCTCATGGAACTTGGCGCTGAAGATCTGCGAGAACGGGTTCTCCTGGCCGTCGAACACGCCGGTCTTCAACGCGGTGAACACTTCCGAGAACTTCAACGGGCTCGGGTTCGCGCCGTAGGCCTGGAACATCTTCACGCGCCACTTGCCTTCCGGCGTGCGCAGCTTGATGCCGTCCAGATCCTTGGGCAGATTGATTGGATGCCGGTTATTGGTGATGTGGCGGTAGCCGTTCTCCCAGACGGCGATGATCTTGAGGCCTTTCTTTTCGACTTCGGGCGCGAGGCTCGGCCACACGACCGCCTTCTCGATGGCGTTCATGTGCTTGCGGTCCTTCACCAGGTACGGCATCTCGAAAATGCCGAAGAAATCGGACTCCGAGGACATGACGGTCGAGGGCAGCGCCAGGTCCACGGTGCCGAGCTTGAGCTTCTGCAAGAGCTCCTTGTCGCCGCCGAGCTGGCTTGCGCCGAACACCACGACCTTCGCCTTACCGCCGAGCTTGGCGTTGGCGCGATTCGCGAACTCGTCGGCCGACTTGGCGAACAGCGAGCCCGGGTTGCCGACATGGCCGAACTTGATTTCGGTCTGGGCCAGCGCGGGCCCGGCCGCGAACAGCGCAATCAGCAGCGCAAACCGCAGGGTGTGCAATGGTTTCATGACGCTCCTCCTGGTTGATGTCGGGGTACTGCCGGCCGGGACGCCCGCTGCAGCGGGCGCGGAGGGTTAACTTAGCCGGAAAGACCCCGATTCACAAGGGGCAACGCCATCCCGCATTGCGGGAAAGGGTGTCCTATGGGTATAAGAGCGACCGCCCGTTACCCGTCATTGCTGCGGAATCTTCGCCGCGCGCACGACCTTCGTCCACTTCGCGACCTCTCCCTCAAGTGGGCGACGTACTGGGCGGAGGTCGAGGGGATGGGCTCCACCCCCTGCGAGAGGTAGCGCTGTCGGGTCTTCTCCGATTTGAGCACAGCCACCGCGTTCCGGTTGAGCTTCTCGATGATGACGCGCGGCGTCTTCGCCGGCACGAGCAACCCGTACCACGTGCTGTACTCGTAACCGGGAAAACCCGACTCCGCGACCGTGGGCGCTTCCGGCAGCGTGCGCGTGCGCTTTGCGCTCGTCACGGCGAAGGCGCGCAGTCGGCCGGATTTCACGTGCGGCAGCGCGGAGGCGAAGGTCGAGAAGAACACCGAGATCTGGTTGCCGAGGAGCGCGGTCAGCGTGGGCCCGGTGCCCTTGTACGGCACGTGCACGAGGTCGAGCTTGCGCGACATCAAGAGCATTTCCATCGCGAGGTGGGTGCCCGAACCGATGCCGGCGGAGCCGTAGGTGAGCTTGCCCGGCTGAGCGGCCGCGAGCGCGAGGAACTCCTTGAACGACTTCGCCGGGAGTGAAGGATGCGCGACCAGGATATTGGGCTGGTCGGTGACGAGGGTGACCGGGGAGAAATCACGCATCACGTCGTAGGGCAGCTTCTTGTAAAGCGCCGTGTTGAACGCCATGCTGATGTTGCCGAGCAGCGTGGTATAGCCGTCCGGCGTGGACTTGGCGACGATGTCGGTGCCGAGAATGCTGCCCGCCCCCGGCCGGTTGTCCACGACGATCGTCTGGCCGAGCGCTTCGCCCAGTCCATCGGCCAGAATGCGCGCTGAGATGTCGCTGCCGCCTCCGGGCGAGAACGGCACAACCATCCGGATCGGCCGGGCGGGATAGTCTTGCGCCGTGGCGGGAGCCGGCGGCCCCGTCAACGCGGCGGCCAGCGAGATAATCCCCAGAACGAGCTTCATCGCTTTCCTCCTTCTATCTAGTTTGCGCGGGCGCCGGAAGCCTTGACCGCTGTACCCCACTTGACGATTTCCTGCGCGATGACCTGCGCGGTCTGCTCCGGGCTGTTGCCCATCGGCTCCGCACCGTCGCGCGCGAGCCGCTGAACGATGTCAGGCTCACGGAGCGCTTTTGCTGCTTCCGCGTGCAACTTGTCCACGATTTCCCTGGGCGTGCCGGCGGGAGCGAGCAGGAAATATGACACCACGACTTCGTATCCCGGCACGGTTTCCCCCACGGTCGGCACATCCGGCACCACGGGCGAGCGTTTGGCGCTGGTGACTGCGATCCCGCGCAGCCTGCCGCTGCGCACGTGGGGCAACGTGCTGATCAGCGTAGCGATGGTGAGCTGGGTGTTGCCGGCGATGAGATCGAACATGGCCGGTGCGATGCCACGGTACGGCACGTGCGTCATGTTGATGCCGGCCATCATGTTCAGAATCTCGGCGGCGAGGTGCCCGCCGCTGCCGCTGCCGGCGGAGGCGTAGTTCAGTTCACCGGTCCGTGCTTTGGCAAGAGCGATCAGCTCTTTCACCGACTTGACCGGCAGCGAAGGATGAACGGCCACCAGCAGCGGCTGCACCGCGACCTGCGTGACCGGCACGAAATCCTTGACCGTGTCGTACGGCAGATTCGAGTACAACGTGGGGTTGATGACGTGACTGCCGTAGGCCATGAGCAGTGTGTGGCCGTCGGGCGCGCTCCGCGCGGCGACGTCGGTGCCCACTACGCCGCCCGAGCCGGCGCGATTCTCGACCACCACCTGCTGCCCCAGGCTCGCCGTCATTTTCTGCGCAACGAGCCGCGCCAGCGTATCGACGCTGCCGCCGGGTGTGCTCGGCACGATCATGCGTACCGGTTTGGCGGGGTATCCCTGCGCCGCAGCGTGGGTTGCTGCCGCGATGAGCATCGCGGCAGCAATCCGGCAAGCAGTGGGACGTAAACTCCGTGACACGGTTTCCTCCTCTGACAGCGCGTCAATCCGGCGCCGCGCAGCTATCAGCGTCTATCCGCGTTCATCTGCGGTTTTCGTTTGTTGCTCATGCGACGCCGAGCCTGGCGCCGGCCTTCTTGTTCGCCGCAGAGTTCGCCGATGCGAGATACTCCATCGCCGCGGCGACGCCGCCCTTCCGGTGCGGCACGGCGGCGAGCGCGAGCCCCATCTCGATGCCGGCGAG
Source organism: Betaproteobacteria bacterium (assembly GCA_016177355.1). Lineage (GTDB taxonomy): Bacteria > Pseudomonadota > Gammaproteobacteria > Burkholderiales > SG8-41 > SG8-41. Next base: position 3,020 of record JACOVL010000143.1, read on the forward strand.
GGTGCCGAGGAGCATCAAGTCGTTGAAGTCGCCCAGGTGGCCGATGCGGAACACCTTGTCGCGCAGTTTGGTGAGCCCCGAACCGAGCGAGAGGTTGAAGCGCTCGAGCACCAGCTCGCGGAACGCGATCTCGCCGTGGCCCTGCGGCATCAGCACCGCCGTCAACGAGCTCGAGTACTCGGCGGGATTCGCGCACAGGATTTCCAGCCCCCACGCGCGCACCGCGCACCGCGCCGCCTCGGCAAGGCGGTCGTGGCGCTTGAACACGTTGTCCAGCCCTTCTTCCTCCAGCAGCATCTTCAACGCGACGCGCAAGCCGTAGAGCAGGTTCGTCGCCGGCGTGTAGGGGAACCAGCCGTCCTTGTTCGCGGCGATCATCTCCTCCCAGTTCCAGTACGAGCGCGGGAGCCTCGCTTTTTTCACGGCTGCGAGCGCTTTGTCGGACACCGCGTTGAACGACAGGCCGGGAGGGAGCATCAGGCCCTTCTGCGAGCCGGCGACGGTCACGTCCACGCCCCACTCGTCGTGGCGGTAGTCGATGGACGCGAGCGACGAAATCGTGTCCACCATGAGGAGCGCCGGGTGCCTCGCGCGGTCCATGCTCTTCCGCACTTCGGGCACGCGCGTGACGACGCCGGTGGAGGTCTCGTTGTGCACCACCATCACCGCCTTGATCGCATCACCGTTGTCCTCGGCGAGCTTGGCCTCCACCTGCGCGGGGTCCACGCCGTGGCGCCAGTCGCCGGGCACGAACACGGGGTCGAGCCCGAGGCGCTTCGCCATGTTGAGCCACAGCGTCGCGAAATGGCCGGTCTCGAACATCAGCACCTTGTCGCCCGGCGAGAGGGTGTTGACGAGCGCAGCCTCCCACGCGCCGGTGCCGGAAGCGGGAAAGATCACCACCGGCGACTTCGTCTTGAACACGTGCTTCAACCCCGCCAGCACTTCCTTGCTCATCTCCTGGAACCCGGGACCGCGGTGGTCCACGGTCGCGCGGTCGATCGCGCGCAGCACGCGGTCCGGCACGTTGGTCGGGCCCGGTATCTGCAGGAAATGGCGGCCGCTCTGGTGTTTCATGATCGGGCTCCGGAATAGGTGCGTTATTATAGGGCGAAAGCCGTTGCCGCATGACGACACGCGCCTTACGCCCCGGTGACACCGCGCTTGCCGCGCGCCTGCGCCGCGAGTTCAAAGGCGAGGTGCTGTTCGACGCCGCCTCGCGCGGGCGCTACTCCACCGACGCCTCGATCTACCAGGTCGACCCGGTCGGCGTGGTGGTGCCGGCGACCGAGGAAGACGCGCTCGCCGCGTTCGCGATCGCGTTCGAGGAGGGCGTGCCGGTGCTCCCGCGCGGCGGCGGCTCCTCGCAGTGCGGCCAGACGGTCGGTGCCGCGCTCGTCATAGATCACTCGAAGCACTTGAACCGGGTGCTCGGCTTCGACGCGACGCAGCGCACGGCTGTCGTGCAGCCCGGCGTCGTGCTCGACCAGTTGAACGCGTACTTGAGGCCGCACGGGTTGTGGTACCCGGTGGATGTCTCCACCAGCGCGCAGGCCACTATCGGCGGCATGGCGGGCAACAATTCCTGCGGCTCGCGTTCGATCCGCTACGGCAACATGGTGCACAACGTGCGCGCGATAGACGCCGTGCTCGCCGACGGCTCGGAATATGCGTTCGGCGAAGTGGCCGGCGAGCCCGAAGGCCCCGCCGGTTACAAGGAATTGGTGAAAAAAGTCCGCGCCATCACCGCGCGCGAGGCGGAGGAGATCGAGCACCGTTATCCCAAGCTCCTGCGCAAGGTCGGCGGCTACAACCTCGACCGGGTGGCCCCGTCTCCTGTTTTTAACATGGCGCACCTGCTGGTGGGCTCGGAGGGCACGCTCGCCTACTCGCGGCGTATCCACCTGAATCTATCGCCGCTGCCCAGGCACAAGACGCTCGGCGTCTGCCACTTCGCGACCTTCTACCGGGCGATGGAATCGGCGCAGCACATCGTGAAGCTCGCGCCGGTGGCGGTGGAGCTGGTGGACCGCACGATGATAGCCCTCGCGCGCGAGATCCCCGCCTTCCGCGCCGCCGTCGGGCAGGCGATCCGGGGCGACCCGGACGCGATCTTGCTGGTGGAGTTCGCCGGCGACGACCGCGGCGAGCTGTTGGGGAAGCTCAAGCAGCTGACCGAGCTGATGGGCGACCTCGGCTTCCCGGGGTGCGTGGTCGAGATCACCGATGCGGGCCTGCAGCGCGACGTGTGGGAGGTGCGCAAAGCGGGACTCAACATCATGATGTCCATGAAGGGCGACGGCAAGCCGGTGTCCTTCATCGAGGATTGCGCGGTGCCGCTCGAGCACCTCGCCGAATATACCGGGCGCCTGACGCGCGTGTTCGAGAAGCACGGCACGCGCGGCACCTGGTACGCGCACGCTTCCGTCGGCTGTCTCCACGTGCGGCCGGTGCTCGACATGCGCAAGGAAGGCGCGAAGCAGATGCGCGCCATCGCCGAGGAAGCGGCGGCCCTGGTGAAGGAATATAAAGGCGCCTATTCCGGCGAGCACGGCGACGGGCTCGCGCGCTCGGAGTGGATCGCGCCGTTCTTCGGCCCCAGGCTCACGCGCGCGTTCGAGGAGATCAAGGACCTGTTCGACCCGAAGGGGCTGATGAATCCCGGCAAGATCGTGCGGCCGGCCAGGCAGGACGACCGCTCGCTGTTCCGCTACAAGCCGGGCTATCAGACGATCCCGATCAAGACCGCGCTCGACTGGTCCGAGCATGGCGGTTTCGATAAAGCGGTGGAGATGTGCAACAACAACGGCCACTGCCGCAAGTTCGACGCCGGCACGATGTGCCCGTCGTACCGCGCGACGCGCGAGGAGCGGCATCTCACGCGCGGGCGCGCCAACACGCTGCGGCTCGCGCTGTCGGGGCAACTGCCGGACGGGCTGGCCTCGGACGAGCTCCACGCCACGCTGGATCTCTGCGTCTCGTGCAAAGGCTGCAAGCGCGAATGCCCGACCGGCGTGGACATGGCGAAGATGAAGGTGGAGTTTCTCCATCACTATCGCCGCCGCCATGGCCTCTCGCTCAAGGACCGGCTGATCGCGTACCTGCCGCGCTACGCGCCGTGGGCCGCGCGCTTCGCCCCGCTCGCGAACGTGATGCAAAGCGCCGCGAAAGGCGCGCTCGGTTTCGCCGCGCAGCGCTCGTTGCCGCAGTGGAAGTACGACGCTTACGACGGGGACAACCACGCCGCCCAGAGCAAAACAACGATGGAAGTGGTTGTTTTTATTGATACTTTCAACCGTTATTTCGAGCCGGAAAACGCCCGCGCCGCGGTCGCGGTGCTGCGCGCCGCCGGCTATCGCGTGCACCCGGCGCGGCCGGCGGACGGCGGGCGCCCGTTGTGTTGCGGCCGCACCTTCCTGGCGAGCGGCCTGGTGGACGAAGCGAAGGCGGAAGCGCGCCGCATGATCGCAGCGCTCAAGCCTTATGTGGAGCGCGGCGTGCCGGTGGTGGGGCTGGAGCCTTCCTGCCTGCTCGGGCTGCGCGACGAATTCCCGTCCATGCTGCCGGGCGCGGAGACCGGCAAGCTCGCGATGAGCGCGTTCCTGTTCGAGGAATTTCTCGCGCGCGAGCACGCGGCGGGGCGGCTGAAGCTCGATTTGAAGCCGCTGCCGCAGAAAAAAGCGCTGCTCCACGGCCACTGCCACCAGAAAGCGTTTGCCGCGATGCCCGACGTGGAAAAAGCGCTGAGGCTCGTTCCCGGCCTGGAGGTGGAAACGATCGAATCGAGCTGCTGCGGCATGGCGGGCGCGTTCGGCTACGAGGCCGCGCACTACGGGATCTCGATGAAGATGGCGGAGATGTCGCTGCTGCCCAGGGTGCGCGGGGCCGCGCCCGACGCGCTGATCGTCGCCGACGGCACGAGTTGCCGCCACCAGATCCGCGACGGCACGGGCCGCGAAGCGGTCCACGTCGCGCGGGTGCTCGAGCGGGCCGCCGCCAGGCCGTAGGCGGCGGCCGCCGTTCCCTACTTACCCAGCCCTTCGGCCTTCATCGCCTTCTTCACCGACGGCCGCGCCGCGATGCGCGCCATGTAGGCTTTGATGTTCGGCCACCGCGAGACGTCTATCTGATGGAAATGGGTCCAGTTGAGCACGGTAAAGAGGTAGGCGTCGGCGATGCCGAACTCGCCCATCAGGTGCTGCTGGCTGCCGAGCGCCCGCTCCAGGTAGTCGAAGCGCCTGCCGAGGTAGCCCAGCTGCGCCTCGCGCCACTCCGGCGTCATCACCTGCTTGAAGGCGAAAAAAGCGCCGAGCGACTTGTGGATCTCGGAAGCGATGAAGTTCATCCATTCCATCAGCTTGTAGCGCTCGGGCGTGCGGGGCTTGGGCGCGAGCCCCCGGCGCGGCCTCAGATCGGCGATATAAGAGCAGATGACGCCGGACTCGGTCAGCACCGTGCCGTCGTCGAGCTTCAACGCGGGCACGTAGCCCTTGGGATTCACCGCAGCGTAGTCCTCGCCGGCGGCGGTGCGCTTTGCCGCGAGGTCAACCTGGTCGAGATCGAACTTCAGCTTCGCTTCGTTGAGGACGATGTGCGGCGCCATCGAGCAGGCGCCGGGGTAGTAGTAGAGTTTCATCGAAGGGTCCTTTCGGAATGAGCGTGGATGGATGGACGGTGAATGATATAGTTTGACCGCCGTGCTTGACAATCCGCATTGCGGTCAATAGCCTGACTGTCCACTACCAGCGGCACCTCCGGAGGATGGATCAACTTACCGCATTGGGCGGCGCGCAAGCGCCGGCCGCGTCGCACAGCCCCTGGCTGCTCGAAGTCGAGGACCTGCACGTCCATTTCGTGACGACGCGCGGCGTGGTGCGCGCGGTCGAGGGGATCTCCTACAAGGTGAAGCCGGGCGAGACGGTGGCGCTCGTCGGCGAGTCCGGCTGCGGCAAGTCGGTGTCCTCGCTCGCGATCATGCGCCTCCTCGCCAAACCCGCGGGCCGCGTCGTCGCCGGCCGTATCCTGTTCCAGGGCAGGAACCTCCTCGAGCTGTCCGAGGACGAGATGCGCGAGATCCGCGGCCGCGACATCGCGATGATCTTCCAGGAACCGATGACGTCGCTCAACCCCGTTCTCACCATCGGCTTCCAGATCATGGAGCCGCTGTTGATCCACCTCGGCATGACGGAGGAGCAGGCGAGGGCGCGCGCGATGGACCTGCTGAAGATGGTCGGCATGCCCGACCCGGAGCGCCGGCTCGACCAGTACCCGCACCAGTTCTCCGGCGGCATGCGCCAGCGCGTGATGATCGCGATCGCGCTCTCCTGCAACCCCAGACTCATCATCGCCGACGAGCCGACCACCGCGCTCGACGTCACCATCCAGGCGCAGATCCTCAAGCTCATGAAGGACCTCTCGCGCGACCTCGGCATCGCGCTGGTGATGATCACCCACAACCTCGGCATCGTCGCGCGTTATGCCGACCGCGTGAACGTGATGTACGCGGCGCGGCTCGCGGAGCAGGGCGCCGCCGCCGCCGTGTTTGCCAAACCGCTGCATCCCTATACCGCGGGGCTCCTGCGCTCGGTGCCGCGGCTCGACCAGCCGCGCGGCGCGCGTCTGGAGACCATCGAGGGGTTGCCGCCCAATCTTCTCGACCCCCAGCCCGGCTGCCGCTTCGCGCCGCGCTGCCCGGCGCAGCGGGACGCGTGCGTCGCCGCGCCGCCGCCGCTCGCCGAGGTCGAGCCGCACCGCTACTCGGCCTGTGTCCGCGCGAAGGAGATGGCGCGGGTGGGGCCGACCGGGCTGGGACTCCAGAGCGCCAACCCGCAACCTCCTGTGCCCAAGCGGCTCGACAAGGCGCGGCCGCTGATGAAGGTGGACGACCTTAAGACCTACTTCGAGGTCGGCGCCGGCTTCCAGGTGTTCAAGAATACCCGCTCCGAGGTGCGCGCGGTGGATGGGATCTCCTTCGAGGTCTTCCGCGGCGAGACGGTGGGGCTGGTGGGGGAATCCGGCTGCGGCAAGACCACGGTCGGGCGCACGCTCTTGAGGCTCGAGGAGGCGACCGGCGGCGAGATGGTGTTCGAGGGCGCCAACGTCACGCGCGCCGGGGGACAGCAGCTCAAGGATTATCGCCGCAAGATCCAGGTCATTTTCCAGGACCCCTACAGCTCGTTGAACCCGCGCATGACGGTTGGCGAGATCATCGCCGAGCCAATGCGGGTGTACCGGCTGGTGCCCGACGCAAAGGCGGCGCGCGACAGGGTGGCCGAGCTGCTGACGCAGGTGGGACTCTTCGAGTACATGGCCGAGCGCTACCCGCACGAGCTCTCGGGCGGGCAGCGCCAGCGCGTCGGCATCGCGCGGGCGCTCGCGATGGAGCCATCCTTCATCGTGTGCGACGAGCCGGTGTCGGCGCTCGACGTCTCGATCCAGGCGCAGATCATCAACCTGCTGGAGGCCCTCCAGGAAAAATACCGCCTTACTTTCCTCTTCATCGCGCACGACCTCGCGGTGGTGCGGCACATCTCCAACCGCGTGATCGTGATGTATCTCGGAAGAGTGATGGAGATCGCCGACCGCGACACGCTCTACGCCGAGCCGCTGCACCCCTACACCCGCGCACTGCTCGACGCGGTGCCGATTCCCGACCCGGCGCTGGAAGCGAAGCGCGAGTATCGCGTGCTGGGGGGCGAGGTGCCGAGCCCGCTGAATCCACCGCGAGGCTGCGTATTCCACACACGCTGCCCGCTGGCGGGCGATGAGTGTAAGATGGCGATTCCCGGGTTAAGGGAAGTGCGGCCGCGGCATTTCGCGGCGTGCATTAAAATCTGAACAGGAGGAGGCCCATGAAACTGCATGCGTTGTTACTGAGTGCCCTCGCGCTGGCCGCGACGGGCGCATCGGCAGCCGAAACGCCCAAGACCGGCGGCGTGCTCAAGTTCGCAGTCGGCGCCGAGCCGCCCAACTACGATTGCCACGCCCAGACCTCGTTCGCGTTCATCCACCCGGTACGGCCGCATTACAACACGCTGCTCAAGTTCGACACAGCGAAATACCCGGCGATCAGAGGCGATCTTGCCGAGTCCTGGAAAGTGTCGAATGACGGGCTCACTTACAACTTCAAGCTCAGGAAGGGCGTCAAGTTTCACGACGGCTCGGCGTTCTCCTCGGAAGATATCAAGGCGACCTACGACCGGCTGCGCAACCCGCAGCCGGGCGTGCGCTCGGTGCGGCAGGCTACCTATGCCGACATCGCCTCGATCGAAACGCCCGATGCGCTGACGGTCGTATTCAAGCTGAAGAAACCCAACTCCGGGATGCTCGCGAGCTTCGCGAGCCCCTGGGACTGCGTCTACAGCGCCGCGAAGCTCAAGCAGGACCCGAAGTTTCCCGAGCGCAATATCATGGGCACCGGCCCCTTCACCTTTGCCGGGCACGTGGCGGGCTCGCACTGGACCGGCCGCAAGTTCGACGGCTACTTCGAGAAGGGCAAGCCGTACCTCAACGGCTACGTCGCGATCTTCATCAGCGGCGCGCCGATGGTGAACGCGCTCGCCGCCGGCGAGGTGCTGGCCGAGTTCCGCGGCCACTCGCCGGCCGATCGCGACCGCCTGTTGAAGACGCTCGGCGACAAGGCAGCGGTGCAGGAGACGCCGTGGGTGTGCAGCCTGGTCGTGACCTTCAATACCAGGAAGAAGCCGTTCGACGACGTTCGGGTGAGGCGCGCGCTCAACCTCGCCGTTGACCGCTGGGGCGGCGCGCAGGCGCTGTCCAAGGTCGCGCTGGTGCGCCACGTCGGCGGCATCCTGCGGCCGGGCTACGAACTCGCGGCCTCCGAGAAGGAGCTCGTCACCTATCCCGGATGGTCGAAGGACATCAACAAGTCGCGCGAGGAAGCCCGGCGTCTGCTGAAGGAGGCGGGCGTGCCGAACTTGAGCTTCACGTTCACCAACCGCAACATCGCCATGCCCTATGTGCCGGTTGGCGTGTTCCTGATAGACCAGTGGCGGCAGATCGGGGTCAACGTCAAGCACGAGCAGCTCGAGACGCGGCTCTATCTTGCCGCGCAGCAGCGCGACAACCCGACCTACGACGCGGCGCTCGATTTCAACTGCGACTTCATGGACGAGCCCAACCTGCAACTGCAGAAGTACCTGTCGCACGACCGTTCGGCGATCAACTACGCCCAGCAGACCGACCGCGTGCTCGACGGCCTCTACGACAAGCAGTCGGGCGAGCTCGACAAGAAGAAGCGCTACGCGCTCTTGCGCGAGTTCGAGAAGCGCGCGTTCGAGCAGGCGTACACCGTCCCGACCATCTGGTGGCACCGCATCATCGTCCACCACAAGCCGATGAAAGGCTGGCACATCACGCCGAGCCACTACGTGGGGCAGGATCTCGCCGACGTATGGCTCGACCAGTAACCCCCACCCCAACCCTCCCCCTCGTCGAGGGGGAGGGAAGGAGGGGGTGATGCTGCGCTTCATCCTCCACCGCACCCTGCTGATGGTCCCGACGCTGCTCGGCGTCGCGGTGCTGGTGTTCTTCATGCTGCGGCTGATGCCGGGCGATCCCGTTGCGACCATGCTGCTGGGGGACGCGGGCGGGGCCAACATCTCCAAGGAAATCATCGAAGCCGAGCGCGCGCGGCTCGGGCTCGACCAGCCGCTCTACGTGCAGTTCTTCAAGTGGTTCTGGGGCGCGCTGCAGGGCGATTTCGGCTTCTCGATGTGGACCGGCCAGCCGGTTTCCTACGAGATCGCGATCCGGCTGGAGCTGTCGCTGCAGGTCGCGGTGATGGCGACCATGCTCGCTGTGCTGCTCGCGCTGCCGCTGGGCACGCTGTCGGCGATCTTCAAGGACACCTGGATCGATCAGGTAATCCGCATGTTCTCGATCGCCGGGCTCGCCGTGCCTTCGTTCTGGCTGGGGATGATCATCATCCTGCTGCTGCTCAGCGTCTTCTCGTGGATCCCGCCGCTCACGTTTACCTCGTTCGTGGAGGATCCCTGGGAGAACCTGTCACAGCTGATCTGGCCGGCGCTGGCGGTGGGCTACCGTTATTCCGCGGTCTCGACCCGCATGATGCGCTCCTCGATCCTGGAGGTGCTGCAGGAGGACTACATCCGCACCGCGCGCGCAAAAGGCGTGAGGGAGCGGCTGGTGGTGGCGCGCCACGCGATGCGAAACGCGCTGCTGCCGGTGGTGACGGTGATCGGGCTCGAGTTCGCGTTCCTGATCGGGGGGCTGGTGGTGACCGAGCAGGTGTTCAACCTGAACGGCATCGGCAAGCTGTTCGTGCAGGCGGTGGCGCGCAGCGACTTCACCATGATCCAGGCGCTGGTGCTGCTGGTGTCGGTGTTCTTCGTGCTGATCAACTTCGTGATCGACATGCTATATGCGTTCCTCGATCCCCGCATCCGCTACCATTGAATGTAATCTGTTGATTTTAATGAATAATAGTTCAACCATTGCAATCCCCTACCGGGTGCCGAAACGCCGCCACCCGGTGCTGCTGTTCGTGACCCAGCAACCGCTGGGAGCGGCGGGGCTCATCGTCATCGTCCTGATGGGCGTGTGCGCGGCGTTCGCGCAGTGGGTGGCGCCGTATGATCCGCTGACGGTGGATTACGCCGCACAGCTGGCGCGCCCGTCGGCGGAGCACTGGCTCGGCACCGATTCATTCGGGCGCGACGTGGCCTCGCGCATCATCTACGGCGCGCGCACCGCGCTCGCCATCGGTTTCATCGCGTCGTTCGCGGGGTGCACCGCCGGCGCGGTGGTGGGCGTGGTGTCGGCGTACTTCGGCGGCAAGACCGATCTCATCATCCAGGGCTTCATGGACGTGCTGCTGTCGTTCCCGATCATCGTGCTGGCGATCACCGTGGTCGCGGTGCTGGGCAACTACGTCGTGCTCGGGATCGACGTCAACCTCATCATCGCGATCGCGATCCCGATGCTGCCGCGGGTGGAGCGCGTGGTGCGCGCCTCCGCACTGGCGATCCGCGAAATGCCCTATATCGACGCTGCGCGTGCGGCGGGCTACTCGCACGCACGCATCATCTTCCGCCACATCGTGCCCAACGTGGTCGCGCCCTACCTCATCCTGCTGACCGCGTTCGTGGCGCAGGCGATCCTCGCGGAAGCCTCGCTCTCGTTCCTGGGGCTGGGCGTGACGGAACCGACGCCTTCGTGGGGACTGATGCTCTCCGGCGCGGCGGCGGACTTCTACCAGCAGGCGCCGTGGATGATCGTGTTCCCGGGGATCGCGATCAGCCTCGGCGTGTTCGCCTTCAACCTCTTCGGCGATTCGCTGCGCGACTGGCTGGATCCCAAGATCAAGCTCTAGATCTCGCGGGCGTAGCGGCGCACTTTCGCCTCGTCCACCTCGATGCCGAGGCCGGGGCCGGCGGGCACCGGGACGTGGCCGTTCGCGAACGAGGGCGAGGTCTTCAGGATGTCGTCGGTCAGGTACTGGCTGGAGAAGCCGACGCCCCAGTCCACGGCGGGTAGCGCCGCGGCAAGGTGGAGCAGCGCCGCGGTATTGATGCCGGTCTCCGCCATTTTGGAGGCGAGGTTGACCTTCATGCCGAGCTTCTCGCACAGCAACCCCGCGTCCATCACCGGCTTCATGCCGCCGAGCTTGATGGTCTTCAGGCTAAAGCCGCCGGCGGCGCCGGCTTCGTGGTGGCGCCGGAGGTCGTCGAGGGAATGCAGGCCTTCGTCGCAGCCGATCGGAATGCGGCTCGCGCGCGCGACCTTTGCCATGCCCTCGACATCGTGGCCGGCGACCGGCTGCTCGAAGAAGGTGAGGCGGGTGTCCTCGACCGCGCGCACATAGGTGATCGCCTGGTCCGGCGTCCAGCCCTGGTTGGCGTCGGCGCAGATCAGGAGACCATTGCCGTTACCCCCGGTGAGCGCCTCGCAGATCTTGCGCGTGCGCCCGGCGTCCGCCAGCGGATCGGCGACGCCGACCTTGATCTTGTAAGCGACGTGACCTTCGGCCTTCGCGCGCAGGGCGTCCTCGACGTCGGCGGTATCACCGTTGCCGGTGCCGACCATGCGCAGGATGGCGGTGCGGTCGCGGCGCTTGCCGCCGAGCAGATCATGGACGGGCTTCCCCTGCGCGCGCCCCAGCGCGTCGTGCAGCGCGATCTCGATCACCGATTTGGCGGAGTTGTTGCCGTAGAGATAGTTGCCGGCACGGACCATCACCGCCGCGATGTCGTCGAGCGCCATGCCCTCGAGCTTCGGCGCGAGATAGCGTATCGCCGCCGCCATGCTCGCCACCGTCTCGCCGGTCATGGTCGGCGCCGCGGCAGCACCGCCCCAGCCCGCGACGCCGTCGTCGGTCTCGAGCCGGACCAGCACGTTCTCCGCGCTCTTCACCTCCTCGAACGACATCTTGAGCGGCTTCGCCATCGGCAGGCTGACCGCCAGCGCCTCGATGCGCTTGATTTTCATGTTCAAAGCTTGCCGATGCTCTTGATCGCCGCCGCCATGCGCTGGTGGTCGGCTTCGAAGAACTTCTTGAACTCCGGCGCGTCGCGGTAATCCGGCACCACCTGCACCTTTTCGAGTGTCGCCTTGAAGCTGGGCTCGGCCGTGGCCTTGGCCATCAGCTCGCGTAACTTGTTGAAAATCGGCTCCGGGATGCCCGTCCTCGTGAACAGCCCAACCCACAGGTACGCTTCCACGTTCTTGTAGCCCAGGGACTGGAACGTTGGCAGGCCGGGGTACGCGGGATGGGGCTTGGTGCCCCAGCTCGCGATTGCCCGCAGCTTGCCCTGCTGCACGAAGGGGTAGGTCGTCGCCGGGCCGCCGCCGGTTACTTGTGAGTGACCGCCCAGAGCCTGCGTGAGCGCCGGGCCGCCACCCGTGGTCGGCAGGTGGCGCATCTTGATCTTGGCGGCATCCATGAACATCACCTGGGGGGTGTGCGTGATGCCGTAGGGACCCGAGGATGAGAACACGATTTCATTCGGTTTCGACTTCGCCAGCGCCACCAGCTGCTTCACGTTATGCACCGGCATCGAAGGATGGACGACCATAATCAGCGGGTCGGCGGTGAGCAACGCAAGGGGCGCGACCTGGTCGAGCGTGAACGGCGATTTGATTCCGTATATCTTGTCTTTCTCGATTACCAGGTGCAGGTTCGCCGTGGTCACCAGGATGTTGTAGCCGTCGGGCGGCTGGTTCATCACGTACGCGGTGCCGACCGCGGCCGTCCCGCCGGGCCGGTTGACGATGGGCGCCGGCTGGCCGGTTATTTTTTCCAGCATGGCGGACAGCGGCTGAGCCATGAGCTGGTTCATGCCCCCCGGGGGGTTCGGGTTGGTGAGGGTGATCGTTCGTGTCGGGTAGTCCTGCGCGTAGACGCCGGCTGCGGCGGCGGAGAGTGCAATCGCTGCGAGCCATCTCTTTCCCATGTTTTCCTCCTCCGTTCTGACCTTCGGTTGTGGCTGATCCGGGACCTGTCCGGTCGGCTGAAACGGTAGCCCACCCAGGGCTTGATGGCAAGCAGGAACAATATCCTCGCCCCACTTACCCGAGAAGGTCGGCGAGCTCCCTGAGGCCGCCGACGACAAGGTCGGGCGGGTAGGGCCAGTCGCCGAACGGCCGCTTGCGGCGGTCCACGAACGCGGCACGCATGCCCGACGCCTTGGCGCCCACGCAATCGAAGGCGTGGTTCGCCACGAACAAAATCTCCTCCGGACGGACGGACACGATCTCCGCGGCCTTGCGGTAGGCCGCCGCGTGCGGCTTGAAGCAGCCGGCCTCGGCGACCGAGATGATGCGGTCGAAGGCGATGCCCAGGCGAGGTTTGATCGCTTCCAGCATGTCGGGGTCGCCGTTGGAGAGGATCGCGAGTCGGTACTTTTTCCTGAGCCGGGCCAGCGCCTCCACGGCGTCCGGGAACGGCTGCAGGCGCTCGATCTCGGCAACCAGCCGCCCGACCTCTTCCTGCGTGTGCGGGACGCCGGCGCGCTCCAGCGTATACGACAACGATATGCGCCCGATCTCGCGGTAGGGGATGTGCGCCCGATGGAGCAGGGCGGCTATCATCGAGTTCTCGAAGTGCGTGCGCCGCCACCAGGTCACGAGCCGCGCGGGCTCGCCCGTCCATCCCCTGGCCTTGAGATAGGGCGCCACCGCCCGGGCAAGCCCGGTTTGCATGTCGACCACCGTGCCGTAGAGGTCGAACATGCAGATCTTGGTGTCGTGCCTGATGGTTTCGATCGCGGTCACGAGTGTTTCTCCATGGCCGCATTGTAGAATACCGCGCTCATGACAGGACCGTTATCGCACATCAGGGCGCTCGACCTCTCGCGCGTGCTCGCCGGACCGTGGTGCGGGCAGAACCTCGCCGATCTCGGCGCCGAGGTGATCAAGATCGAGCGCCCGGAGAAGGGCGATGACTCGCGCGCCTTCGGCCCGCCGTGGCTGAAGGACAGGGATGGCAGGGACACGCGCGAATCGGCCTACTTCGCTTCCGCCAACCGCGGCAAGAAGTCGGTCACGGTCAATCTCTCGAAGCCGGAAGGGCAGGGCATCGTGCGCGACCTCGCGCGGCAATCCGACGTGCTGATCGAGAACTATAAGGTCGGCGACCTCGCGCGCTACGGGCTCGGGTATGAGAATCTGCGCAAGATCAACCCGCGGCTGATCTACTGCTCGGTAACCGGCTTCGGCCAGACCGGGCCGTACCGCGAGCGCCCCGGCTACGACTTCATGATCCAGGGCATGGGCGGCGTCATGAGCATTACCGGCGAGCGCGACGACCTCCCCGGTGGCGGGCCGCAGCGCGTGGGCATCCCGATCGCCGACATCATGACCGGCATGTACGCAACGATCGCGGTGTGCGCGGCGCTCGCCCACCGCGAGAAGAGCGGCGCCGGCCAGCACCTCGACCTGGCGCTGCTCGACACCCAGGTCGGCATCCTCGCCAACCAGGGCATGAACTACCTCGCGACCGGCGAGGCGCCGGGCCGTATCGGCAACGCCCACCCCAATATCGTGCCGTACCAGCCGTTCAAAACAAAGGATGGCGACATCATCCTCGCCTGCGGCAACGACAATCTTTTCAACAAGTTCTGCGAGGTCGCGGGCTGCCGGCACCTCGCGCAGGACCCGCGCTTCGCCACCAACTCGAAGCGCGTCGAAAACCGCGCGGCGATCACGTCCCTGCTCGCAGAGGTTTTCGCCAAGCGGACGACCCGGGAGTGGTGCGACGCGCTGGAGGCGGCGGGGGTGCCGAACGGGCCGATCAACAACCTCGAGCAGGTGTTCGAGGAGCCGCAGGTCGTGGCGCGCGGCATGAAGATCGAGCTCGACCATCCGCTCGCGGGAAAAATACCGCTGATCGCGAGCCCGATGAGGTTTTCCGGCACGCCGCTCGATTACAAGGTCGCGCCACCCGCGCTCGGCCAGCATACCGGCGAGATCCTGCGCGGCGTGCTCGGCATGAGTGAGGCTGATATCGCGCGCCTGCGTGGCGAAGGGGTGATCTGAGGCACGGACCGCCGCACGGATCCCGTGCTTTCAACCGCCGCCGGGGTTAATATACAAAACGGCGAGGTATAACGATGGAGGGGGCGATGAAACCCGTTTCAAGACTGCTGTTGCTGGGGATGTGCGCTGTCCTGAGCCAGATCGCGGCGGCGCAGACCGCCCAGCAGTCCTACCCGAACAAACCGATCCGGATGATCGCGCCTTCCGGCGCCGGCGGGCCGGTGGACGTGATCTGCCGGGCGATATCGCAGGCGCTGTCCGAGGTGATCGGCCAGCAGATAGTGGTTGACAACCGCGTCGGCGCGGCGGGGTTGATCGGCACGGAGTTCGTCAGCAAGCAGGCGCCCGACGGCTACACGCTGCTCTTCGGTTTCTCGGGTCCGCTGGCGATCGTGCCCAACCTCAATCCCAACACCCCCTACGATCCCCTGCGGGATCTTGTCCCGATATCGCAGGTCGCGGCCGCGCCGTACGTGCTGCTGGTGCATCCGAGCGTGCCGGCGAAGTCGGTGAAGCAGCTCGTTGCGCTCGCCAAATCCAGGCCCGGCAAGATGAACTTCTCATCGGGGGGCAACGGCGTCGGCATCCACATGGCGGGCGAGCTGTTCAACATCGCGGCCGGCGCGCGCATCGTGCACGTTCCGTACAAGGGCGCCGCGCCGGCGATGACCGCGTTGATGGCGGGCGAGGTGGACATGATGTTCAACGGCCTGTCCCCGGCGCTGCCGCACATCCGGAGCGGCAGGCTGCGCGCCCTCGCGGTGGGGGGTGAAAAGCGCTCGCCGCTGTTCCCGGAGCTGCCGACCATCAAGGAGAGCGGATTCATTTTCAACACGGAGGGATGGTACGGCGTGCTGGCGCCGAAAGGCACCCCTCAACCGGTCGTGGCCACGCTGCACAGTGGTCTCATCAAGGCGCTCGCCAGCCCGGCGCTGAAGGGCCTGTTCACCAAGCTCGCGGTCGAGACGATCGGCAGTTCTCCGCAGGAATTCACGAACCTCATCCGCACGGAGAGCGCGCAGTGGGCCAGGGTCATCAAGGCCGCCGGCATACGGATCAAGTAGGCGAAGAAAAAGGGAGTGAATTGAAACCGCGGATTGATGCAAGGCAGACGGCCGTCTACAGCTTGAGCAGGCGCGCCGCGTTGCCCCAGAGTATCTGCGACTTCTGCTCGGCGGTGAGCCCCTTCACCCCGGTGACGAACCTGGCCGGCTCCTCGTACGCGATGTCGAAACAGTAGTCGCTGCCCATCAGGATGCGTTCCGCCCCGACCAGCTTCACGAGGTCCATCAACTGGTCCTCGGAATAGCTGATGGTGTCGTAGGTGAAGCGGCGCAAATACTCGCTCGGCGGCCGCGGCACGGTCTTGCACTCTCCCCGTATCTGAAACCCGCGGTCCATGCGCCCGCGCAATATCGGGAGCGCTCCGCCGGCGTGCGGCAGGCTCGCTTCCAGTTTCGGGAAAGCGTCCATCACGCCGCCGAATATCAGGTGGCAGGCGGCGATCGCGGTGTCGAACGGGTTGCCGCAGATATTGATCAGGTAGTACTGCTTGAGCCGCTCGTTGTTGATCATCATCGGGTGCAGGAAAATCGGCAGTCCCAGGTCGGCGATGCGCTCGTACACCGGGAAGAAGCTCCGGTCGGAGAGCTCGCGGTCGCGCACCGCGGTCGCCATGTAGATGCCACGGATCCCCGGCAGTTTCGCAGCGCGCTCGAGCTCCTCGAGCGCGAGGCGCGCATTCTGGAACGGCAGGCAGGCGAAGCCGATGAAACGCTCGGGATGCCTGCGGTGCGCGGCGCTGACGGCATCGTTGAAGGCGGCGGAGAGCTGCAAGCCCAGGTCGTCGTCCGCCCAGTACACCATCGGCTGGGTGAGCGACAGCGCGTGCATCCCGACGCCGGTGCGGTCCATCGCCTTCAGGCGGTCGTCGAGGTCGTAGAACTGGCTGGTGATGGGGCCGGTGCGCAGAGCCAACCCCGCCTGTATGAACCTCGCGCCCGAGCCGTCGGTCACCACCGTGGTGCCGCAGCGCTTGCCGAGATCGGCGACCAGCTTCAAGTAGGATTCCGGGAAGTAATGCGCGTGAGTGTCTATGGTCTGGGTGCGAGCCATGGGCTGATATCCTCCTGTTTCCCAAAAAAAATGCGGCATCCGCCGCATTGGATATTGGGACCCCCGCCTGTGCCGTTCAGGCCTGTCTCTTGAACCAACGGTTCAAGGTCGGTCGCCTTCCGAGCCCTTTAGGCGCTTCCGTGTCGGATGCGCACACCGGCGCTGCTTGAGTCGGCGCCCTGATTCACCAATGTTGGTTCAGAGAATCTAAGCCCTCACAACGAACACCGCAGGGGAAACTCAGAACAGTTCGTTCTGATCGGCCATCGCCTGATCGAGAACCGTCTCCATATGGGCCATTCTACGCTTCAGTTCCGCGATGTCAAAACCGCCGCCGACCTTGGTCGCGAGCAATTCATGCGCGATGTTGAGCGCGGCCATGATGGCGATGCGCTCGAGCCCGACCAGCTTGCCGTTATCGCGGATCTCGTGCATTTTCTTGTTCAGGTAATCCACCGCCTCGAGCAGGCCTTTCTGCTCGTTATCCGGGCAGGCGACGCGAAATTCGCGCCCCATGATGTTGATCTGCAGGCCCTTTGAATCCGCGCTCATGCGTTGTCTTCAGGAATCTGATTAAGCAGATTCTCCAGGCGGCTGGTCGCGGTGCCTATTTTTTCGTTGAGCTGCTTGTTCTCGTTCACGGCGGACGCGAGCTGCTGGCGCAATTGCTGGTTGGCCGTGCGCAGGCGCTGGCACAGCCCGACGAACTGATCCAGTTTTTGCTCGAGCGACTTCAATTCCGTGTCCATGCACACACTATAGAGGCGAAAATTCTGTTAAGTCAACTGTTAACAGGCATTTTTGAATGTTGTTTGGCATCCACGCAATGCGCGGTTTTGGCGGGCTTTTTGCCCTTTCGGACCCCCTAGCCCGCTCCCCGGCCGGCGTTTACAATCGCTGTGCTCGTGCCGGAGCACCGTTCCGTGAGTGCGTACCGGCCCGGGCGCGGTACCGGGTGCCCGGCCTCGGTTCTTGAGGCGGGTTAAACGGGAAACAGGTGCGGTCACACGACCCAAGCCTGTGCTGCCCCCGCAACGGTAAGTGAGCGTGGGCGTGCCTGAATGCCACTGAGCGCTAATCGCGCGCTTGGGAAGGCGGCACGCCAGGTTCTCACGAGCCCGTAGACCGGCCCGACCGCAGGTGGAAATGCCGCGGGGAGCCGGCGCATCCGTACCCGGTCCGTCTCCCTCGCGCGCGTTTCTTTGTCGTTTTCTTGCATGCGGCGGGCATGCGCGAGGGAGCAGTCATGCAATTCACGAAGGCAATCGCCGCCGTGCTGTCGGCCACGGCGTGCGCGGTATTCGCGGCCGATGTACCTGTCACCTACGGTCCCCCGGTCGTCGTCACCGCGACGCGCTTCGAAGACAGCGCCAGTCGCTATCCGATCGGCGTGCAGGTGATCACCGAGGAGGACATCAAGCGCAGCACCGCGGCCACGGTACCGGAAATGCTGAAGCAACTGTCGGGCATCCGCGTGCGCGACCTGTCGGGCACCCCCGATCTCCAGGTGGACATGCGTGGCTTCGGTATTTTCGGAGATCAAAATACGCTGGTCCTCCTCGACGGTGTGCGCATCAGCGAGAACGAGCAGACCACGGTCAACTGGTCGGCCATACCACTCTCCGCGATCGAGCGCATCGAGATCATGCGCGGTTCGGGCGCCGTACTTTATGGCGGCGGCGCGACCGGCGGCACCATCAACATCATCACCAAACGCGCGGCACGCGGTGCAAGGAGCGGGGAGCTTTTCGCCGGCGGAGGTACTTATGACACCGCGGACTTGCGCGCCGGGGTCAATATCGGCGGCGACAATCTCGCGTTGCGCCTCAATGCGAGCGGGCTCAGCACGGATAATTACCGGGACAACAATCGGTTGCTTCAACGCAATTTTCAGGGCGAATTGCGCGGCGGCGGCGGCCACGCTTCCTATTCACTTAAATTCGGTGCCGACGAACAGGACCTGCGGCTGCCCGGCTCGATCCTCGAAACGCAGATCGCGGTAAATCGCCGGCAAGCGGGGACGTCATTCGATTTCAGCAGCCGCAGCGGCAGATACGTTAATCTGGGGGGTGAAGTCAGGCTTGGCGCAGCGGATCTTGCCGCGAACCTCGGTTATCGCGAAAAGGACACCACCGCGGCGTTTGTCGGGCTTGGCAACGTCGTGCGCAGCAACATGGACGTTTGGTCGTTCTCGCCGCGGCTGAAACTCCCCTGGCAGCTCGACGGCTGGCAGAACAGCCTCATCGGGGGTTTCGACTGGGATGACTGGAATTTTGACTCGCAGATCGGGCCGGCGATTGTGGGCCGTCCACTTGCCGCTCAGCGCAATCGGGCGCTCTATCTGCAAAACACGACTCAGCTCACGCCCGCGGCGACGATCGCGCTCGGTGCGCGCGCGCACAAGGTCGATTACGCAGTAAACGATAGGGCCAATCCTGGCGCCGCCGACTCACGCCGCCGCGACCTGCATGCGTACGAGGCCGCCCTGCACTACCGCTTCGATGAACGGCTTTCGGCCTACGGCAAGTTCGGCTACAGCTTCCGCGTACCGAACGTCAACGACGTGTACAACCTGTTCGCGGCGGCGGTGACGATGCTGGAGCCGCAGAAATCACACGACCGCGAGCTGGGAATGGAAATGGCAGCGGGAGGCGCGCGCTACCGATTGGCGTTCTATCACATGGATCTCAACAACGAGATCTTTTTAGACACGGTGACTTTCAACAACCGGAATCTGCCGCCCACGCGCCGTTACGGCGTGGAAGTTGAGGGACAGTGGACGCTGGGTATGACGCGGACGTTCGCCAACTACACCTACGCGGTATCGCAATTCCGGACCGGGAGCTTCGGCGCTTTTCCGCTCGCCGGCAAGGACGTGCCCCTGGTGCCGAGGCATGCGGCCAATTTCGGCGCGACATGGACGCTGGCCCAACGCACCACACTCGCCGCGGTGGCGAGTTACGTCGGCCGGCAGATATTCGATGCCGACGAGCCCAATATCCTGGGGCGCAAGATACCGGCCTACAAGACGGTGGATTTGAAGCTCTCGCGCGAAGCGGGGTCGTGGTTGTTCAGCGTGACGGCCAAGAACATCTTCGGCGAAAAGTACTTCAGCTACGGTAATGGCTTCTTCATAGGAAATGTGCCCACCTTCGTGGCTCTGCCGGCGCCGGAGCGGTCGGTATTCGCGTCGGCGCAATACAGCTTCCGCTAGCATCCCGGCGTCATGGCGGGCACCCGAAAACGGCAATGCCCGCGAGGCGTTGCCGTTTTTCTTTTGGGCCGGGGTTTGTTATTGTTCGCGCATGACCCATACCGCGCTGTACCTGCGGCTGCTCGCGCACGTCAAGCCGTACTGGCGGATATTCGCGCTCGCCATCCTCGGCATGATGGTCGTCGCGGCCACCGAGGCGGCGCTGCCAGCGCTGATCAAGCCGCTGATCGAGGGCACTTTCGTGGAGAAGGACTCCACCGTGATGAAATGGGTCCCGGTGGCCATCGTCGCGTTGTTCACGGTGCGGGGCCTCGCCACCTTTCTCGCCACCTACGCCGTGGGCTGGGTCGGAAACCGCGTGGTCGCCGATTTGCGCAACGCGATGTTCGCGAAGCTGCTCGCGCTGCCGGCGGCGTACTACGACGACCATCCGTCGGGCAACCTCATCTCGAAGCTTACTTTCGACGTCACCCAGGTGATGGCCGCGGCAACGAGCGTGCTCACCATCGTGTTCAAGGACTCGCTCGCAATCGTCGGGCTGCTTGCCTACCTGCTGTGGCTCAACTGGAAGCTCACGCTGCTGGCTCTGATGATGGCGCCGTTGATCGTGCTGGTGGTGCGCGCGGTGAGCGTGCGGCTGCGCGCTTCCAGCCGCGAGGTCCAGCAGGCGATGGGCTACATCACCCAGGTGATCGAGGAGGCGATCGGCGGCCACAAGGTGGTGAAGCTCTTCGGTGGGCAGGATTACGAGAGGCGCCGCTTCGACGAGGAGGCGAACCGCGTGCGCCGCCACATGATGAAGCAGATCTCGGCCGCCGCCGCGAGCACCCCCATCGTGCAGCTGATCGCGGCGGTGGCGCTGGCGGTGATCGTCTACATCACGACGCTGCAGTCCAGCGCGGTGCGGCTGTCCGTCGGCGAGTTCGCGGCGTTCATCACCGGCATGCTGCTGCTGACGGCGCCGTTGAAGCGCATCACCGACATCAACGAGCACCTGCAGAAGGGTCTCGCGGCGGCGGAGAGCATATTCGGTCTCATCGATCAGGGAGCGGAGCCGGATCGCGGCACGGCCGTCATCGGGCGCACGCGCGGCGAGATACGGTTCGAGAACGTGAGTTTCTCCTACGGCGATCCCGCGCGGCCGGCTCTGGATGCGGTCAGCCTCGCGATTGCGCCGGGCGAGACGGTGGCGCTGGTCGGGCCTTCCGGCGCGGGAAAAAGCACGCTCGCGAACCTCGTGCCGCGCTTTTACCATCCAGGCGGCGGGCGCGTGCTGCTCGACGGCTGCGACCTGGAGTCGCTCACGCTCGCCAGCCTGCGCTCCAACATCGCGCTGGTGAGCCAGGACATCGTGCTGTTCAACGATACGGTGGCGGCCAACATCGCATACGGCGCGATGAACCACGCGAATGAAAAAGACATCATCGCCGCCGCCGAAGCGGCGCATGCCATGGAGTTCATCCGCGGCCTGCCCGAAGGACTCGCGACGCTGGCGGGAGAGAACGGCGTGAAACTCTCCGGCGGGCAGCGCCAGAGAATCGCGATCGCGCGGGCGCTGCTCAAGAACGCGCCGGTGCTGGTGCTGGATGAAGCGACTTCGGCGCTCGATACCGAGTCCGAGCGCCACGTGCAGGCGGCGCTGGAGGCGCTGATGCGCAATCGCACCACGATCGTGATCGCGCATCGTCTTTCCACGGTGGAGAAGGCGGACCGCATCGTGGTGCTCGACCGCGGCCGTATCGCCGAGACCGGCACCCACCGCGAGCTGTTGGAGCGCGGCGGGATTTACGACAAACTGTACCGCATCCAGTTCGCGCCCGGCCTCACGGCCTCCTGAACATGCCGCACATTTCCATCGTCACGCCGGTCTACAGGGCCGAGGACTGCCTCGAGGAGCTCTACCGCCGGCTCGTGGCCGCCCTGTCGGGCATCACTCAGGACTTCGAGATCATCATGGTCGAGGACTGCGGCGGCGACCGCTCGTGGGAAATCATCCGGGATCTCGCGCGCAGGGACGCGCGGGTGAAAGGCATCCGGTTCAGCCGCAATTTCGGCCAGCACCACGGAATCACCGCGGGGCTCGATTTTTCCGGCGGCGACTGGGTGGTGGTGATGGACTGCGACCTGCAGGACCGGCCGGAGGAGATCCCGCGGTTATACGCCAAGGCGCGGGAAGGCTACGACGTGGTGCTCGCGCGGCGCGACCGGCGCCAGGACGCGCCGATCAAGCGCTGGGCCTCGAACGTTTTCTACAAGGTGCTCGGATACCTGGCGGACATCGAGTACGACACGCCCGGCAATTTCCGCATCCTTTCGCGCAAGGTGGTCGGGAATTTCCGCCAGATGCGCGAGCAGATGCGGTATCTGGGCGGTCTGGTCAACTGGATGGGGTTTCCGACGGCGCACGTGGACATCCAGCACGACAGGCGTTTTGCCGGCGCGACGAGCTACACGCTGGCAAAGCTGTGGAAGCTCGCGTTCGACATCATCATCGCCTATTCCGACAAGCCGCTGCGGATGTCCGTCCAGCTTGGATTTATCCTGGCGCTGTTCGCTTTTTGCTACGGGGTGTATATCTTCATCCAGGCGCTGCTCTACGGTTCGCCGATCACCGGTTGGAGCAGCCTGATCGTGTCGATCTATTTCATCGGCGGCGTCATCATCGCGATACTCGGCGTGATCGGCATCTATCTCGGCAAGACTTTCGACGAATCGAAGAAGCGGCCGCTGTACATCGTCATGCAGACCACCTTCGATGACGGGCGCAAGGCTGATTGAACGGCTATCACCGGGGGGGTCATGAGTTACGCATATGTTGCCTGCACCATCCTGCTCACGGTGTACGGGCAGATCGTCATCAAATGGCAGGTGATGGACGCCGGGCCCTTCCCTGAGGCGGCCGGCGACAAGTTCTGGTTCCTCGCCAGGCTGCTCGTCAACCCCTGGATCGTCTCGGCGCTGGCCGCGGCCCTGCTCGCAGCGGTGGCGTGGATGGCGGCGATGACCAAGCTCGACCTGTCGCACGCCTATCCCTTCACGAGCCTCGCCTTCGTGCTGGTCACGCTGGCATCCGGGGTTGTGTTCAATGAGCCGGTCACCGGGCCCAAGATCGCGGGAATCGCGTTGATCTGTCTCGGCATTGCGATCGGGAGCCAGGGTTGAGGGTGTGCCTGGGCTGTGGCGCCGGTTTTTTGAGCGGCGAGTGGCGCTGCCCGCAGTGCGGATACAGCCCGCCGCAAGCTGCGGGCTTCCTGGCGTTTGCGCCCGAGATCGCCGGCGGAGGAGCAGGGTTCGATCCCGCCCACTTCGCGGAATTTGCGCGACTCGAGGCAGGCAATTTCTGGTTCCGGGCCAGGAACCGGCTGATCGTATGGGCCATCGCGCAATATTTCGGTCAGGCAAGAAACTTCCTGGAGGTCGGCTGCGGAACCGGCTACGTGCTGTCCGGAATCGCCGCGGCGTTTCCGGGGATGAAGCTCGCGGGCAGCGAGGCGGCGACGGAAGGGCTGGCCTTCGCGGTGAAACGCCTGCCGGGAGCGAACCTCATGCAGATGGACGCGCGGCGCATCCCGTTTCGCGCCGAGTTCGAGGTGGTCGGCGCATTCGACGTGATAGAGCATATCGAGGAGGATGCGGCGGTGTTGCGCGCGCTGCACGAGGCGGTGGTTCCTGGCGGAGGGCTGCTCCTCACGGTGCCGCAGCATCCCTTTCTGTGGAGCGAGTACGACGCGCGCGCGCGCCATGTGCGGCGCTACCGCGCGCAGGAGCTGCGCGAAAAAGTCGCGGCGGCCGGGTTCGAGGTCATCAAAATGACTTCTTTCGTATCGTTGCTGCTGCCGTTGATGGCGGCTTCGCGCTTGAAGCAGAGGCGCATCCACGAGGACTACGATCCG
>JACOVL010000139.1 GCA_016177355.1 Betaproteobacteria bacterium
AAGACCTCTACCAGCTCAAAGCGTGGCGTGAATCCGATCCCGATGCCCCCGACGGGCTCTGGTACAAGGACTTCGGTTCGTTCAAAATCTGCGGCGAAGGAAAATACCCGAAGACCTTCCTTGCTCGCGGGCCAGCCTGCCAAAGGTCAGCAGCTCTGAGGGCTCTCCTCGGGTCATCCGGTAGCGCCTGGAAAAGGTGTGCGTCCCCTTTAACTCTTTAACCTACTTTAACCTACTTTAACCTAGAAGTAGGACGTTGCCATATATAATCTGTTGATTTTATTATTAAATAATCATTTCCCGCGCGCCAGTTGCTTGAACTGCGCGGCGAGACCGGGATCGAAGCGGGCGTCCATCAGGACGTAGAGCATCTTCACCGGCTTGCCGGAGCGGTTGCTCCAGGCGTGGTTGGTGCCGCGCTGGATCACGACGTCGCCCGTTTTGAGAACCACGTCGCCTTCGTCCAGCAGCAGCGTGATCTCGCCGTCGAGCACCACCGCGTAGTCCACGGTCTCGGTGCGATGCATCATCGGGTGCCGGCCGCCGCGCCCGAAAGTCGAGGCCTCGCCGGCGCCGCTCTTCCTGAACAGCTCGTTCGCCTGCTCCGGTGTGAGCTTGCGGGTTTCCTCGGACTCCGGCGGCACGACCGAAATGCGGAACACCGTGCCCGCCGGCGGCGGCTGGAGCGAGCGCGGGCCCGCCGTGGGCTCGGACTCGTCCGCGGCGAGTGGTATCGGCGACGCTCCCGTCTTCCAGACTTCGAACGAAAGCTGTCCCGGGCGTATCGGGTTGCTGTGGACCGTCGGCACCGGGCCGTCCGACAGCACGACCGCCTTCCCGTTCCTGTCGTGGCCCGTGACCACGCGCCTGATTTGTGTAGCCATAAGCTCCTCGCGGGTAACTGGTCACGACTTTATACGAACAGCGCTCCACTTCGCGGCGCCCTTGCCGCCGGCGAGCTCGACGCTGCCCGCCATCGTATCGCCGGAGACGCGGCCCTTGAAGAGGTGGCGGCCGCCGGCGGCGGGAAGCACGAAAGTGATGTCTTCGCCGCGGAGCCGGGTGACGGTGAGCTTCACGCCCTTCGCGTCCACGCCCTCGAAGTTCTGGTAGTTCTGCTTCAGCGTGAGGTCGTGCTGCGCCGCGGGCTCGGCGACGCGGAGCCGCCAGCGCCCGGCGACCCTGGCTGGGACGATCCACAGGTAGACCGTCGCCTGGCCGATGCCGTTGACCGCCTCCTTCTCCGGCACGTCCCAGGTGAGCTGGTCGTCCGGCATCCACTCGTCGAAGTGGTAGTCGTGCGAAACGACGCGCGCGCCGGGCTTCAGCTCGCCGAAGATCTTCGGCCGCAGGTTGATCATCATGCCCGGCAGCAGGTAGAGCGTCACCACCGTCGCCTTGCTGATATCGGCCTTGAACACGTCCTGCACGTGGAACACCGCGCGGTCGGCGACGCCGCGCTTCTGCGCCTCGTTGTTGGAGCGCTGCACGAGCCCGGGGTCTATGTCCACGCCGAAGCCCCGCGCCTTGAGTCTGGCCGCCGCCGTCAGCACGATGATGCCGTCGCCGGAACCGAGGTCCACCACGAAGTCGTTCGCGCCGACCTTCCCCATGCGCAGCATCTCGTCCACGACGACCTGCGGCGTCGGTACGTACGGCCCGCCGGTGCGCTTGATCTCCACGTCGTCCGCGGCGCCGGCAATGCGCGCCGCCGGCAGCGCGCCGAGCGCGAGCAGCACGCGGCGCCGGTACGCTGAAAATTCCTTTTGCATTAATACCTCCAGTGTGGGCGCCTATCTTAAACCACCAGGGGGTCGGCGGTTCCATGTAGTAGAATCGCGCCTCAAATGCCCCGCCCGCCCGCCCGTTCCGCCTGCATGCTCGGCGCCGCCCTGCTCGCGCTGGCGGGAACCGCCGCCGCGGACATCTACGGCTACGTGGACGAGCGCGGCGTCGCCCACCTCTCCAACGTGCCGCGCGACCAGCGCTACTACCTGTTCAAGCGGGAATACAGGGAAACGGTGCTGCCCGGCGGCATCAACAACGCGGTCGTCATCCGCGTCCCCGCCCCGGGCGTCTCGCCGCGCCGCACCACCCACGTCAACCCGGCGCACCGCAAGCAGTACTCCGCGCTGATCGCCGAGGTGGCGCGGGAGAGCAAGCTGAGCCCCGCCCTGTTGCACGCGGTGATCACGGTGGAATCGGGCTACAACCCGAGGGCGCGCTCGCCCAAGGGCGCGAGCGGGCTGATGCAGCTCATGCCGGAGACGGCGCGCCGCTACGGGGTGCGCGACATCTGGGACCCGCACGAGAACCTGCGCGGCGGCGCGCGTTACCTGGGCGACCTGCTCGCGATGTTCAACAACAACCTGAGCCTCGCGCTCGCCGCCTACAACGCCGGCGAGGGGGCGGTGATCCAGTACGGCAACCGCATCCCGCCCTACCCCGAGACCCGCAGCTACGTGCCGCGGGTGCTGCAGCACTACCACCTCATCGCCGCCGGCCGTTGATCGCCGGCCCGTTTTCCGCTCTCTGCCTTCCGCCTTGCACCTTCATCCCTGCTCGCTGTCGAGGCCGACGCTGGCGCGCCAGTCCCCGCCCTTGCCGAACAGAGGCTTGAGACTGAAAACGAACAGTGCTGCCCCGAGCGCGAACATGACCGCGGCGATGGGGCGCGTCACGAATATGGCGTAGTCGCCGGCGCTCATGGCAAGCGACTGGCGCAGCGACAATTCCAGCATCGGGGCGAGCACGAGCCCCAGCGCCACCGGCGCGAGGTCGTAGCCGAACTTGCGCAGAACGTAGCCGATCGCGCCCATCGCGAGCAGGATCCACACGTCCATCAGGCTGTTGCTGACCGAGTAGGTGCCGACGATGCAGAAGCACAGGATGCACGGGTAGAGGTAGCTGTACGGGATGCGCAGCAGGTTGACGAACAGCCCGACCATCGGGAGATTGAGGATCAGCAGCACCACGTTGCCGACGTACATGCTGGCGACGAAGCCCCAGAACAGCTCCGGCTGCTGCTGGATGAGGAGCGGACCCGGCAGGATGCCGTGCACCATGATCGCGGCGATCATCACCGCGGTGACCGGGCTGGTCGGGATGCCGAGCGCCATCATCGGCACGAAGGCGCCGCTCGCGGCGGCGTTGTTGGCCGACTCCGGGCCCGCGACGCCCTCGATCGCGCCCTGGCCGAAGCGCTCCGGATGTTTCGACAGCCGCCGCTCGATCCCGTAGGACACGAAGGAAGAGATGATGTGCGCCGACCCCGGAATGATGCCGATCAGGAAGCCGAGCAGGCTGCCGCGGGCGATCGGCCCGGCCGAAAGCCGGAACTCCTCGCGCGAGGGAATCAGGTCACGCAGCTTCGGCCGCTGCACATCGGGCGCCGTTGGCGCGCCGGCCGTCAGCAGAATTTCGGAGACGCCGAACAGCCCCACCGCCACCGGCACGATGCCGACGCCGTCCCCCAGCTCCACGAGGCCATGGCTGAAACGCGTGTATCCGCTCATGACGTCGATGCCGATCATGCCGAGCATCAGGCCGAACGCCGCCATTGCGAGCGTCTTCAACATCGAACCGCCGCTCATGTAAGCGAGGATGAACAGCCCCATCAGCAGCAGCGCCGTGTACTCGGGGGGGCCGAAGCGCAGCGCGAACTCCGCGAGCGTCGGGGCGAGCAGCATCAGGCCGATAACGCCGAACGTGCCGGCGATGAACGAGCCGATCGCCGCGATGGCGAGCGCCGGACCGGCGCGGCCGTTCTGCGTCATCGCATACCCGTCCACGCAGGTCATCACCGAGGCCGCCTCGCCGGGAATCCGCATCAGGATCGAAGTGGTGGAGCCGCCGTACATCGCGCCGTAATACACGCCCGAGAGCAGCACGATGGCGATGATCGGATTCAGGCCGAAGGTCGCGGGCAGCAGCAGGCTGATGCCCGCGAGCGGGCCGAGCCCCGGCATCATTCCGACCAGCGTGCCGATCAGGCAGCCGACGAAGGCGTAGACGAGGATCGAGGGCTGCAGCGCGACCGAGAAGCCGAGCAGCAGATTCTGGAAAGTCTCTGCCATGGGTTAGTGGTCCGCGGTGAGCGGAGGCAGGTGCTTCGAAGGGATGAGGGATGAGGGATGACCTGAAGATCGCTTCGCTCTTCCTGTCTTTCCCTCCGCCCTCCGCCCTCCGCCCTCATCCCTGCTCCTAGAAGCCCCAAGGGCTTCGGGGTAGCGGCACGTGCAGCAGGTCGCCCACGACGTAGAAGGACGCGAAGCCGAAACCGAGCGAAACCAGCGCGACCGGCAACGGCCGCCTGCGTTCGAGCACGCCCAGGAAGAACACCAGCAGTGCGATGACCGTCAGCCGGTAGCCGATGCGCTCGAGCGCGAGCGTCGCCACCGCACAGGCGATCAGGATGACGATCGCGCGCATTACCTCGGGCCACTGCAGGCCGGAGAGCGGCGCCGATTTGAGCCCCCACAGCGCGATCAGCAACCCCGTCGTCCCCATGAAGATTGACAGCAACAGGGGCATGTACCCCGGCCCCGGCTCCTGCAGCGTGCCGATCGGGTACTCGAGGTTCGCCCACCCCACGTAGAGGGCAAGCGCGAGCAGCATCAGCCCCGAGAACTGGTCGCTGCGCAAGCCGCCGCGCGGCTGGCTCGTACCGGACGATTCAGAACTCGTCACTCGTCACTCGTCACGCAGTGTCACTTCTTGGCGTCAATCTTGCCCACGCGCCGCACTGTACGCACGAGACGCTCGGCGTCCCGCTCCCAGAACTTCTGGAATTCCGGGGCGTCGAGATAGTTGATGGGCGTTTCGAGCCTCGCCATGACCTGCTTGAACTCCGAATCCTGCACCGCGCTGCGCGCGGCCTCGCGCAGCGCCTTGATCGCGGCATCGGGCGTTCCCCGCGGCGCCAGCAGACCCGCCCAGATGTAGAACTCGACGTCCTTGTAGCCGAGCTCCTTCCACGTCGGCAACTCCGGCATCGCAGCGAGTCGCTTGTCGCCCCAGCTCGCGAGCGCGCGCAGCTTCCCGGACCGCAGGTGAGCGACTGCGGCCGCGGGACCGGATGAAAGCGCGGCGACATGCCCGCCGAGCAACGCCGCGACGGCGGGACCGCCGCCCGCGAACGGCACGTGCCGCAGCTTCACGCGCGCGGACTGGATCACCATCTCCATCGCGACGTGCAGCGTGCCGTAGAGGCCGGACGAGGAGAACGCGATCTCGTTGGGCCGCGACTTGGCGAGCGCGATAAATTCCTTCGCGTTCCTGGCGGGCAGCGACGGATGCACGACGAGGATGGTGGGGTCCGCGGAGATCAGCGCGATCGGCACGAGCTGGTCCAACGTGTACGCCGGCTTGAGGTTGAAGATGTTGTCGACCTCTGGAAAGATGGAAACGCTCGAGAGGGCGATGAGGATGGTGTAGCCGTCGGGCTTCGAGTTCGCGGTCGCCGCATAGCCGACCTTCCCGCCCGCCCCGGAGCGATTGACCGGCGCGATCGGCTGCTTCAACACCTTCTCCATGGCGGCGGCAATCGGCCGCCCCGTGAGGTCGGCGACGCCTCCCGGCGGGAACGGCACGATCATCGTGATCGGCCGGCTGGGAAACTTCTCCTGCGCGGCCGCAAACAGCGCGAACAGCGCCAACGCGACTCCGATCAGAAAACGCGTGCTCATGGCTCCTCCTCTCGTAGGGTGCTTATTTGATTTCGGGCTTGCCCATGCGCTGGACGACTTTCGCGAGCCGCTCGGCGTCCTTGTCCCACCACGCCTTGAACTCGGCGGAGTCCTGGTACGCGATCGGGGTCCTGACCTTCGCGAAGGCGTTCTTCACGTCGGGATCCGCGACCGCCCGGCGCACCGCATCACCCAGCGTCTTCAGCACGCCCGCGGGCACGTTGCGCTGCGTGAAGAGCCCCGCCCACAGGTAATACTCGATATCGTAGCCCTGCTCCCGGAACGTCGGAACGTCCGGGAATTGCGTCAACCGATTCCCGCCCCAGGTGACGAACGCCTTCACCTTGCCCGCCTGAAGGTGCGGGGCCGCCAGCGCGGGCGGCGATGCCCAGGTGATCGCGTGGCCGCCCAGCACCGCGGTCATCGCCGGCGCGCCCCCGGTCGTGGGCAGATGCCGCATCTGCAGCCCGGCGGCCTGCAGGAACATGGCGAACGGCACGTGCGAAGCGCCGTACGGCCCCGACGAGGAGAAAATCATGTCGTTGGCGCGCTTCTTCGCGAGCGCCGCGAACTCCTTGAGGTTCTTCGCCGGCACCGAGGGATGCACGACCATGATCGGCGGGTCGGCGTTGATGCGCGCGATGCCGACAAACTGGTCGCGGGTGAACACCGTCGGACGGCCGAACAGCTTGTCCACTTCCGGCAGCGTCGAGATGCTCACGAGATGGCAGAGCAGCGTATAGCCGTCGGCGGGCGCCGTCGCCGCGACCTGGGCGCCGGTCGTTCCCGCCGCGCCGGGCCGGTTCTGCATCACGACGGGCTGCTTCAGCACCCGCTCCAGCCCGGGCGCGAGGCTGCGCGCGGTGATGTCCGCGATGCCGCCCGGCGGGAACGGCACGATGATGGTGATCGGACGCGACGGGTACTTGTCCTGCGCCTGGACCGCGGGCGCCGCGAGCACCCCGGATCCCAGCAGCAATGCCATCCAAACGCGAAGCATGATCCTTCCTCCTCCTGGTTGCGTGCTGTAGCCTTGAATTTTACCTGACACCCGTCGCTGGATCACCGGTCCGTCCGGGCGCCCGCGAACTTGACGATCTTCGCCCACTTGGCGATGTCGCCATGCAGGTACTTCTCGTATTCGGCGACCGACATCCTGAACGGTGTCGCGCCCTGCTTGGCCCATACCTCCCTGACATCGGAACGGTTGGTGACCTTCGTAATCTCGGCGTTCAGCCGCTCGACGATCGCTCCCGGCGTTCCGGCCGGCGCCATTACCCCGATCCAGATGGTGGTCTCGTAGCCCTTCACGCCCGCTTCCGCTATCGTCGGGAGATCCGGCGCCACCGCCGAGCGCGTCCGTCCCGACGTGGCAAGCGCCCGCACCTTGCCGCCTTTCGCGATCGGCAGCATGGTGGTGATCGCATCCAGCATCATTTCGGTCTGTCCGCTCATGACGCTGGTGCGCGCGTCCCCGCTGCTCTTGTGGGGAACGTGCAGGATGTCCACGCCCGCGAGCGCCTTGAACAACTCGCCCGCCATGTGGTAGGGCGTGCCGGTTCCGGATGAGGAGTAATTCATGCCGCCCTTGGCTTTCCTCGCAAGCGCGACCAGTTCCTTCACGGACTTCGCCGGAACCGACGGATGCACCACCAGCAGCAGGTCGGAGTAATTGATGGGAGCCACCGCAACGAAGTCCCTCATCAACACGAACGGCTTCCTGGACACCAGCGATTCGTTGACGGTATGGGTATTGGACATGACCAGCAGCGTATAGCCGTCCGGCGGAGACTTGGCGACGATTTCCGTGCCGATGATGGACCCGGCGCCGGGCCGCGCGTCCACGACCCACGGCTGGCCGAGCGGCCCCTGCATGTGCTGACCCAGGAAACGGGCGTAAATGTCGGCCGGCCCGCCCGTTCCGAACGGGACGATGACGCGAATCGGTTTCGCCGGATAGGTTTGCGCGTATGCTGCGGCGCAGCCGAGCACGGCAGCCGCCATCAGCGATGCAATTCGCAATGTAGTCATGGTCTCCTCTGGTGTAGATTTATTGTGTATTCAGGGTGCCGGGTGTGAGTATCGTATCCCCGCCCGGCTGCGTCAACCGCGCGCCGGAGATGCGCGGATTCGGACGGTCTTTGGGGTATGCTGCCGGACTTCACTCGAAACCCACACTGGAGAACCTCCATGAAAACGGACGACACGATGCAACGTAACCGCCGCCGCATTCTGCAATCCGCCGCCGCGAGCCTCGTCCTCTGCGCTTTGCCGCCAGCGGCACGGGCAGCCGACGCCAGGAAGGGCCTCAGAATCGGCGTCATCGGATCGGGCCGCGTCGGCGGCACGGTCGGCGCGCTGTGGGTCAAGGCCGGGCACGAAGTCATGTTTTCGTCCCTCGACATCGAGCACGACCGGAAACTGGCCGCGAGCATCGGTTCCGGCACGCGCGCGGGCACGCCGAAGGAGGCCGCGGCTTTTGGCGAGGTGCTTTTCTTCGCGGTGCCCTACGCGGCCCTGCCCGGGCTTGGACGCGATCTCGCGGCCGAGATCAAGGGCAAGATCGTGCTCGACGCCAGCAATCCCATTCCCGCCCGCGATGGCGACATGGCGAAAGACGCGCTCGCCAAAGGCACGGGTGTCGCCTCGCCGCAGTTTCTGCCCGGCGCGCGGATCGTGCGCGCATACAACGAAGTGGGCTACGCCCGCATGCGCGACGAAGCGCATCGCGCCGGGGAACGCCTCGCCATCCCGCTTGCCGGCGACGACGCGCAGGCAGTGAAGACGGCCGTCCGTCTGGTGCGGGACGCCGGCCACGAGCCGGTCGTCGTCGGCGGCCTCGCGCGCGCCCGGGAGTTCGATTACGGCACGCCGGTATTCGGCAAGCCGATGACCGCCACGGAACTGCGCAAGGCGCTCGGCCTCAATCCGTAGACCGGGATGAGCGGAAGCGTGCTGCACCGCCGGCTTGCCAGGGTGGTCGCGGTGCGGCCGGTCGAAGTGCGCGCGCTGTTGTGGTCGTTCGCCTATTTCTTCTGCCTGCTTGCCGGCTACTACGTCTTGCGCCCCCTGCGCGACGAAATGGGCATCGCGGGCGGCGTGCGCAACCTGCCGTGGCTGTTTACAGCGACATTCATCGTCATGCTCGCCGTGGTGCCGGTGTTCGGCGCCGTGGTCGCCCGCCTGCCCCGGCGGCGCTTCATCCCGCTCGTCTACCACTTCTTCGTCGCCAATATCGCGATCTTCTGGCTGTTGTTGACGCTCGACATCGGCAAGCTCCAGGTCGCGCGCGCGTTCTTCGTGTGGATCAGCGTGTTCAACCTGTTCGCGGTGTCGGTGTTCTGGTCGTTCATGGCCGACCTGTATGCATCCGAGCAGGGCAAGCGGCTGTTCGGCTTTATCGCAGCCGGCGGATCCGCCGGCGCGCTGGCGGGACCGACGTTGACGGTCTGGCTCGCGGCCCCGCTCGGCCCGGTCAACCTGCTGATCGTCGCCGCGCTCTTGCTCGAAGCCGCCGTGCTGTGCGCGCTGCGGCTGGAGAGCGCCGCACCGCAGCTCAGGACCGAGGCCCGCGCAGCGTCGGGCGCCGCGCCCGCCGGTGCGCCTGATGCCGCGGCCCCCGAGCCGCCAGAAGCGGCGGAAATCGGCGGCGACTGGCTGGCCGGGATCTACATGGTGCTGCGCTCGCCTTACCTCGCCGGCATCGCGTTATGGGTGGCGTTGTTGTCGCTCGCCGGGACCTTCCTTTATTTCCAGCAGGCGAACATCGTTGCCGCCGCTTCCGACGACCCGGCGGTGCGCACGCGCATATTCGCCACCATCGATTTCGCGACCGGCATCCTGACCATTATCGTGCAGTGTTTTGCGACGGGCCGGCTGATCACGCGCTTCGGCGCCGGCCCGGCGGCGGCATTCCTCCCCTTTGTATTCTGCCTGGGCTTCCTGGCGCTCTGGCTGACGCCCATGCTGTGGGTGGTGATCGCGTTCCAGGCGGCCCAGCGCGCCGCCAATTTCGCGATCTCGAATCCGGCGCGCGAAGTGCTGTTCACGGTGCTCGCGCGCGAGGAAAAGTACAAAGCCAAGAACGTGATCGACATCGTCGTGTTCCGCGGCGGCGACGCGGCGAGCGGCTGGCTGTTCGCGTTGCTCCGCGGCAGCGGGCTGGAACTCGGCGCGATTTCGCTCGCCACCGTGCCGGTGACCGCTGCATGGCTCGCGCTCGCGCTGGCGCTCGGACGCGCGCACGAGCGCCGCACGCGCGAATCCGGTCGATCAACCGCAGATAAACACAGATGAACACGGATAGTTCAGGTTCAAGACGGGCGGAGTTTTGCCTTTTTTATCTGTGTGTATCCGCGTTTATCTGCGGTTGCATTAAGAAGTAAGCATTCTCAGCGCGGGCCCGACCGCGTCGTCGGCGATCTTCTTCAGCTCGTCCGGCGTGCGGTTCTGGATCGGGTGCGGGACGTAGACGACCGCCGGCTCGAAGCCGAGCGCCTGCGACTGCTTTGCGACCGCGTCGGCGAATTCAGCGGTGACGACGGAGACGCCGGGGATGCCGCGTCCGTCGAAGTTCATGAGGTCGTGCAGACTGCACGACGTGCACGACCCTCAGTCGGACAGCCCGATCAGCACGACATCAACCTCGGATGCGATTTTCTGGAGGTTCTCGGGCGTCGCGACCTTGGCGTTGGTCGGCTTGCCGCAGCGCTTCGTCTTGAGCCCCTCCTCATTGAAGCGTTTCTCGACCTGGTCGAGGAACTCGGGGGTGCGCGTCTTGCCGATATCGAAGAGGCCGATGGTCAGCCCCGCCAGCGATTTCGGCGGCGCGCGCCGCGGGCGCTTCACGGAAGAAGTTTCGGCGGTAGGATCTCGCATCCATTGCATCGAGGCCATATCTGCTCTCCTATAGTGCTATCACACCACCCCCGCCCTTCGGTCGACCCCTCCTCGACGAGGAGGGGAGAATAATATTCCCCTCCTTTGCAAGGAGGGGTGGCTGCGAAGCAGCCGGGGTGGTTCAGTTCCGAATCTCTTTGGTCACCGGCTGCAATTCCAGCTTGTTGCGGCCGGCGAGCCACCCCGGCAGGATAGCCGAAAACAGCCCCGCTTTCCCGCCCGCGCGCACCACCATCAATCCGTCGTCGTGGAACTTGGGTATCTGCTCCGCGGCGCGGCTCGCGGGCACGCCCTCGCCGACGCCGTCCGCGCCCGCCACCAGCTCCTTGCCCGGGCGGATCGTCGCCTCGTAGAGCGCGCGCTCGATTCTCCCGCGGTCCCAGCCGGCCTCGCGGTAGATCGCGTAGTGCTCGGGCGAGAGCACCAGCACCGCTCGCGCCGACTGTACCAGCTTGGGATGCCCGATCTTGACGAGCGACATCCCGATCGAGCGCGAGAGCGCCTCCGGCGTGCGCGACTTCTGGTCCACGAACGCTTCCGGGCCGTGGCCCTGGAACAGCGTCACGGTGGAGACGCCGCGCGCGAAGCCGCGCGCGACCGACAGCGGTTCCCATTCGGGGTCCGATTCGTCCTCGGCGAAGCACAGCGTGAACTTGCTGGGCGCGCCGAGCACCGAGCGGTCCGCCTCGCCCGGCCGGCCGCCGCCCACGTTCTGCACGACGAGATTCAGCGCCCGTCCGATCGTCGCGTTCGCCCGGTTGCCCTGCCCCAGCGCGTTGATGCCGCTGTTCATTCCGATTTTCTTCGCGACCGGGCCGTTGACGATGACGATCGGGCTCGAGAATTAAGTGGTCGCGAGCACGCCGTGCAGCGTAAACATGGGTTCGAGCGCGGCTTCCAGCGCCGCGAGCAGCACCGGCATGAACGAAGGCTTGCAGCCGGCGAGCACGGCGTTGATCGCGACCTTCTCGACGGTACAGGTGCCGAGATACGGGGGAATTTTGCCGACGACCTCG
Organism: Betaproteobacteria bacterium; assembly: GCA_016177355.1. Lineage (GTDB taxonomy): Bacteria > Pseudomonadota > Gammaproteobacteria > Burkholderiales > SG8-41 > SG8-41. The sequence goes on from JACOVL010000139.1 coordinate 11,603, forward strand.
TCCGGGCGCCGCTGCGTGCCCTGCAGCATCGCGAGCACGCGCTCGTCGGTGGGCGGCGTGACCGGCAGGCCGTCGCTCCAGCCGCGCTCGAAGCAGACTTCGAGCGGGTCGGCTCCCTCGCCGTATTCGATCTTGCGCGAGGCGAGCGTGCCGCCCCTGTGTTTCGCTGCCAGCCGCTCGGCCACCCCGGGCTCGAGGGAGCGCGACCCTCACCCCGGCTGGAACGCGGGCAGCGCCGCGCCGAGATCGGCGATGCCGGTCAGCCTTCGCCAGCCGTCGCGGTCCCAGCCGACGACGCGCTCGGCCTCGCGCCCGGCCTCGAAGCGGATCAGCGTGGGCGTGAATTCGATATTGTTGAGGTACGAATGGTCGAGCTCGCGGTCGTCCACCACCCGTTCGACCCCCGCGGGAAAGCGCGGATCATCCTGCGACACGATCCTGAAGTGCGGCAACCTGCCCGCCACGTCCCGCATCAGCGGCTCGATCAGCGTGCAGGCCGGGCACGCCCGCTTGGCGAACACCGCCAGCCCGTCAGTAATCAGCACCGTTTCCATCGCGTGTGGCTCCGCACTTTCCGCTGCTCCGATAGTCTAAGCCAATGTTGACCTCCCGATTACCCACATTCCGCAATGCGGTCCTCGCGGCGCTGCTCGCAGCGGCGCTCGGCGCCTGCGCCGATCTGCGCTGGCACAAACCCGGCGCCGGCGCTGCAGAACTCGATCGGGAACTCGGGCAATGCCGCCAGGAAGCGCGCTTCCGGTCCGCGCGCGAGGCAGGGCTGCCGGGGTCCGCCTTGCCGCAGACGATCGTCGTCGACCCGCAGGGACGCACCGTCGCCGTCCAGCCGCGCTCGCCCGACTCCGAGCGCTTTCTGCTGGAGCATGACTTGATGCGGCTCTGCATGCGCCAGAAGGGCTACGAGCTCGCGCCGGAGCCCCCGGCGAGCGTGCGCAACTGACGCCGGCGTGGTTGCTTCGGCTACGGGCAGGCGAACGCCGGTGGTCACGGCAGGGTTCGGCTCAAGCCCTGTCATCGCGCACCGCGCGCGCCACCGCTTCGCCAAATGCCTTCGTCCCCAGCTTGCCGCCGAGGTCGCGCGTGCGCGTGGCGGCGCTGCCGAGCATGCGGTCCACGGCCCGGATGAAAGCGGCGGCGGCGCTGGCCATGCGCGGTTCCTTGCGCGTCTCGCCAAGGTGCTCGAACAGCATGGCGGTGGAAAGCATCAGCGAGGCGGGATTGGCCGCGTCCTGGCCCGCGATGTCGGGCGCGGAGCCGTGCCCGGCGTTCGCCACCGCGCCGCGGTCGCCGCGGTTGAGCGAGGCGGCGAGCCCGAGGCTGCCCGAGAGCTCGGCCGCTTCGTCGGACAGGATGTCGCCGAACATGTTGGTGGTCAGGATCACGTCGAAGCGCCCGGGCGTGCGGATCAGCAATGCCGTCACCGCGTCCACCATCAGGTCCTCGACCTGCAGTTCCGGAAATTCCCCGGCCACCTTCTTCGCCTCGTCCAGGAACAGGGTGTGGTACATCTTCAGCACCGGGTTCTTGTGCACGATGGTGAGCTTCTTCCGCGGACGGCGGCGGGCGATCTCGCAGGCGACGCGCGCGATGCGCCGCGAGCCCGTCGCGGTGATCTTGCCCATGGCGATGACGAGTTCCGGCGTCGGCATGAATTCGCCGGGGCCCCGGTACATGTTGCGGTCGACGTAGAAGTCCTCGAGGTTCTCGCGCACTATCACGAGATCCATATCGGACACGAACGACTTCAGGCCGGGGCGCACGTAGCTCGGCCGGATGTTGGCGTAGAGATCGAGCCGCGTGCGGAACGTGGCCGGCACGTTGACGCCGCCCTTCTCGACGGCGGGATATTCGCGGGCCGACATCGGGCCGAGCACGACGCCGTCGGCGCGCCGCGCGCGCTCGATGTCCTCGTCGCGCACCGTGATGCCGTGCCGGCGCAGGCTGGCGAGCCCGCAATCGGCGTGCTCCAGGCGCAGGTCGAGCCCGTATTTTTCCTGCAAAGCCGCGACCACCGTGAGCGTCGCGCCGGTGATCTCCGGGCCGATGCCGTCGCCCTGCACGATCAGTATGTCCACTCCGCTCTCCCGATATTTTTCCTGCCGGAGTATACCGCCGGTTGCGCCGCCGGCCGCACGCGTTTCGCATTGCGGCCGGCGCGTTGCCGTATACCCTGTCGTATACTGAGCCGACACCGGATCGCCTCATGAACGCCCGCCGACGCTCGATACTGGCACTGGCTGCGGCGGCGTGCGCGACCGGGCCCAGGATGGCCCTTTCCTCTCCCATTCCCCTGAAGCGCCGCATACCCCGCGACGGAACCGAGCTGCCGGCGGTCGGGCTGGGCACGTGGCAGGTTTTCGACGTCGGCGCCGGGGCTTCCGAGCGCGCCGGGCTCAAGGAGGTGCTCAAGCTTTTTGCCGAGCTGGGCGGCACCGTGGTGGACTCATCGCCGATGTACGGGAGAGCCGAGGGCGTGGTGGGCGACCTCACTGCCGAGCTCGGGCTGCGGGAAAAGCTGTTTTTCGCCACCAAAGTCTGGACCGGCGGGCGCGACGCCGGCATCCGCCAGATGGAGAACTCGTTCAAGCGGATGCGCACGGCGCGCATGGACCTGATGCAGGTGCACAACCTGCTCGACGTTGCCGTTCACCAGAAAACGCTGCGCGAGTGGAAGGCCGCGGGCCGCATCCGCTACCTCGGCATCACCCACTACCACGCCGGCGCCCACGAGGAGCTCGGCCGGCTGCTCGAGACGCGCGAATGGGATTTCGCGCAGTTCAACTACTCGATGGCCGAGCGCGAGGCGGAAGCGCGCCTGCTGCCGTTGTGCGCGGAACTGGGGGTGGCGGTCATCATCAACCGCCCGTTCGCCGAGGGCGCGCTGTTCCGGCGGGTCAAGGGCAGGGAGCCGCCGCCGTGGTGCGCGGAGTTCGATTGCGCGAGCTGGGCGCAATTTTTCCTCAAGTGGATACTGTCCCATCCCGCGGTCACCTGCGCGATCCCCGGCACCGGCCGCGCGGCGCACCTCAGGGACAACCTGCAAGCCGGGCTGGGACGCCTGCCGGACGCGCCCATGCGGCGGCGCATGGTGGAATACCTGGAGCGCCTGTAGCGTTTGCCCCCGGGGTTGCCGGGGGTATCGTAGCGGGCGCTTTTCCACACCCGTTCGGCATGAGAAGCTTGTACTACCGGGCGCGGTGATGAGCGGGTTTCATGTTCAACCAAGGAGGCACAAATGAGAGCAAAAATGGGATGGTTATTGGGGCTGATTGCCGGCACGATTGCAGTACTGTTTGCGGCGGTCCCGCTGGCTCAGGAAAAGGGCAAAGTTGAAATCCTGTGGCTCGGTCAATCCGCAACGAGAATCACGACGGTCGCCGGCAAGGTGATCGTGATCGATCCATTCCTCGTCAAGAACCCGAAAACCCCATCGCAGTACAAGAACCTCGAGGCGCTCGGCAAGGTGGACCTCATCCTGGTCACGCACGGCCACTTCGACCATTTCGCCGACGCGCCGGCCCTGGCCAAGATGAACAACGTTCCGGTATACGGGCCGGCGGGCCTGAATCAGGCGGCGATTACCCTGGGCATCCTGCCGCCCGAGCTGTCGGTGCGCTTCGGCAAGGGCGGCACGATCACGCCGTTCGGCCCCGACGGCGTGAAGATCACCGCAACACACGCCGAACATTCCTCCGAGCTGCTGTGGCGCAATCCCGCGACCGGCAAGGACGAATCGCACGTCGGCGGCGAGCCGGTCGGCTTTATCATCGAGCTTGAGAACGGGTTCAAGATCTACCACATGGGCGATACCGGCCTCTTCGGCGACATGAAGTTCATCGCCGACTACTACAAGCCTGACCTCGTGATGATCCCCATCGGCGGGCATTTCGTCATGAGCCCGAAGGACGCCGCGTTCGCGACGCGCGAATGGCTGAAGCCGAAGTACGCGATCCCGATTCACTACGCCACGATCCCGGAGCTGAAGGGCACGCCGCAGGAGTACATGGATGCGCTCGGCACAACCGCGACGAAGGTGTTTCCAATCAATCCTGGCGACAAGCTCACATTCTGAATCCCGATGCGGCATTTTCCCGGTCATATCGCCTCCAAGCTGCCCGCCGTCGGCACCACGATCTTCACCGTGATGTCGCGGCTCGCGCAGGAGCACGACGCGATCAACCTGTCGCAGGGCTTCCCGGACTTCGACTGCGCTCAAGCCCTGCGCGACCTCGTCACGAAATACCTCAACGCGGGGCTCAACCAGTACCCGCCGATGGCGGGCGTCGCGCGGCTGCGCGAGCGCATCGCGGAAAAAGTCGAGGCACTGTACGGCGCGAACTACGACGCCGAGCACGAGGTGACGGTGACGCCGGGCGCGACCTGCGGCATCTTCACCGCGGTCGCGGCGCTGGTCCGGCCCGGCGACGAGGTGATCCTGTTCGAGCCGGCTTACGACAGCTACGCGCCCTCGGTCGAGGTCAACGGCGGCGTGCCGGTCTACGTGCAGTTGCGCTATCCCGACTACAGCATCGACTGGCAACAGGTCCAGCGCGCGATCACGCCGAAGACGCGCATGATCCTCATCAATACGCCGAACAATCCCACGGCGAGCGTGCTCTCGGGCGAGGACATGAGGATGCTCGAGGGGATGCTGCGCGGCACCGACATCGTGGTGGTGAGCGACGAGGTCTACGAGCACATCGTGTTCGACGGCCACCGGCACCAGAGCGTCGCGCGCTTCCCGGGGCT
>JACOVL010000009.1 GCA_016177355.1 Betaproteobacteria bacterium
TCCCTGGACGGGGCGTGGTGCGCCCCGCGACATGATACATGCGCGGGCGCCGTCCCGCGCCGCGCCGCCCTAATGCTACAAGTTGCCTCCCATTTTGCGCCCGTAGCTCATCTGGCTAGAGTACTAGGCTACGAACCAAGGGGTAGGGGGTTCGAATCCCTCCGGGCGCGCCAGATTGAACGAAAAGGCCTGCGAAGCGCAGGCCTTTTTCCCTGTCACATGTATTGATCGTGTGCAACACTTTTGCTCCCCGATCGGAGTCCACGATGCCAGGACATATCCCGAATTCGCCGGCGCGCCGGCGCGCGTGCCTGAAGCGCATTCTGCGGTGCGGCTTGCTGGCCGCTTTCCCGGCCGCGGCCTTTGCGGCGGACACCAGGGACTCCAGGGACGCCAGGAAGAAGGAATCGGACAGCGATACCTACGACCAGGATTCGATCATCAAGGATGCGACCGGGTTTTTCGGCAAGGGCGCCGAGGGACTCGCGAAAGTGGTCGAGAAGGCGTTCAAGGACCACGGCAGGCCGAACGGCTACATCAAGGGCGAGGAAGCGAGCGGCGCCATTGCCGTGGGCCTGCGCTACGGGGACGGGACGCTGGTACTGAAAAGCGGTGCCAGGAGGAGGGTTTACTGGCAGGGGCCCTCGATCGGATTCGATGTCGGCGGCAACCTGTCCAGGGTGTTCGTGCTGGTCTATCACCTGCCGGGCACCGAAAGCATATTCCAGCGCTTCCCGGGGGTAGACGGCAGCCTATACTACGTGGGCGGCGCGGGCATCAATTACCAGCAGCGCGGCAACATCATCCTCGCGCCGATACGGCTGGGGGTCGGCCTGCGCGCCGGCGCGAGCGTCGGCTACATACACTATACGAAGTCCAAGACCTACAATCCTTTTTAGCGCATCCTCCGGAAAACAAGGTGAAGCGACGCAGTGTGACGGTGGCGGGCATCCAGGTCGGGTGACGGGAGCCCTATGCTGGTCAAGTTCAAGATCAACGGCGACCCGGTCGAGGTGAGTCTCAAAACCGGCGACCGCCTGCTGGTGGACGTGCTGCGGGAGGACCTGCGGTTGACGGGCACCAAGCACGGCTGCGGCATCGGCGCCTGCGGGCTCTGCACCGTGATCGTGGACGGCGCACCGGTTGCATCCTGCCTCCAACTCGCCGCCCTGTGCGAGGGATCGGAAGTCCGCACCGTCGAGGGGCTGGCAGGCTCGTCCGCGCTCCATCCGGTGCAGCAGGCCTTCGTCAACCGCTCCGCCCTGCAATGCGGCATCTGCATCCCGGGCCACGTCATGGCCGCGTGCGCGCTGCTCGAGAAGACGCCGCAGCCCACGGAGGAGGAGATCCGCGCGAGCGTGGACAGCGTCTATTGCCGCTGCACCGGTTACGTCCGCATCGCCGAGGCTTACCGCGAAGCGGTGCGGCTCGCGCGCAAGGCGGGCAAGCCGTGAACCAGCGCGATCCGCGGCTCGGCTCGGCCGCCGGCCTGGTCGTCGTCGGCAAGGATGTGCCGCGCACCGATGCGGTGCCGAAAGTGACCGGCGCGGCGCAGTACGTCGCCGACATGCGCCTGCCGGGGATGTTGCACGCGGCCGTGCTGCGCAGCCCGCATCCGCACGCGCGCATCGCCTCGATCGACATCAGCGCCGCAGCGGCCATGCCCGGCGTGAAGATGGTCGTCACCGGCGCCGATACGGCCAGGCGGAAATGGGGCGCGTTCCGGCCCGATCTCTATCCGCTTGCGATCGGCAAGGTGCGCTACTTCGGCGACGAGGTTGCGGCAGTCGCGGCGACCGAAGCCGCCGCGGCGCTCGCGGCGCTGGACAAGATCGCCGTGCAGTATGAAGTGCTGCCCGCGGTGCTTTCGCTCGACGAAGCCCTCAAGCCCGGCGCGCCGCTGGTGCACGAGGACGCGGCCGGCAACATCGCGCACCATTTCAACTTCGAGCGCGGCGACGTGGACACCGGCTTCAAGGCGAGCGACGTCATCGTCGAAGGCACGTGGGAGTCCGTCCGCCAGTGGCACGCGGCGCTCGAGACCATAGGCTGCGTCGCGCAATGGACGAACGGCCGGCTGACGATGTGGTGCAACACGCAGACGCCGTTTCTCGCGCGCGACCGCTACTCGGTCGCGCTCGGCGTGCCGGAATCGCAGGTGCGCGTGGTCCAGACCGAGGTCGGCGGCGGCTTCGGCGGCAAGTCGGGCGACGACAACGCCTCGGTGATCTGCGCGATCCTCGCCCAAAAGACCGGACGGCCGGTGAAGCTCATCCACACGCGCGAGGAGGAATTCCTCGCGAGCCACCCGCGCATGCCGATGCGCTACTGGGTGCGCCTCGGTTTCACCCGGGACGGCATCATAAAAGCCAAGGAAATCAGGATGCTGGCGGATAACGGCGCCTATACCGGCAAGTCCCAGGCGATACTGGGCGCCGCCACCGTACGCCACGACGCGCTCTACAAGTATCCCTGCGCGCGCGCGGATTCGACGCTCGTCTACACCAATCTCGTGCCGACCGGCGCGTTCCGCGGCTTCGGCAACCCATCCGCGGACTGGGCGGTCGAGCAGGCGTGGGACCTCGCCGCGGGGAAGCTCGGCATGGACGTGCTCGATCTCCTGCGCAAGAACGCGGTGGATCCCGGCGACGTTTCGCCGCACAACCACAAGATCACGAGCTGCGAATTGAAACAGTGCCTCGACAAGTCGGCGGAGATGATCGGCTGGCGCGAGAAGCGCAAGAAGAAAAGAGCTAATCATGGGCTGGGCATCGGCTGCAGCGTGCACGTCAACGGCCGGCGCAGCTTCGGCGACTGGGACGGAGCCTCCGCCATCGTGCGCGTGAACGCGGACGGGCGCGCGACCGTCATCACCGGCGAGGGCGAGATCGGGCAGGGCAACCTCACGGTGCTGCGCCAGATCGCCGCCGAGGAGCTGGGCCTGCCGTACGAGGACGTGGACATCATGCGTCCCGACACCGACGTGCAGCCGCACTCGCTCGGCGCGCTGGCGAGCCGGCTCACCTACATCGCCGGCAACGCCGTCAAGCGCGCGGCGGGAGCGGCCGCGAAGCAGCTGCTCGCCGCCGCCGCCGGGCAATTCAACCGGCCCGCAGAGGATTTGGTCATCATCAACGGCCAGGTCGGCCCGCGCCACGGCTCGGAGACCGAATTCAGGTCGGTGGCGGAGGTCGTGCACGCCAACATCTACAAACGCGAGGGGCAGCCCATCGTCGGCGTCGGCAACTGGGACAATCCCTCCGAGTTTCCCGACCACAGCCGCTACGGCAACGAATCGGGCGCCTACAATTTCGCGGCGCAGGCGGCGGAAGTCGAGGTGGACCCGGCCACCGGCCAGGTGAAGCTTCTCGAAATCGCAACCACGGTGGACTGCGGCACGGTGATCAATCCCGCCACCGCGGAGGGCCAGGTGCAGGGCGCGGTCACGCAGGGCATAGGCTACGCGATGATCGAGTACTTCAATTGGTACAACGGCGCGCCCACCGATCCCCAGTTCCTGGACTATCCCATTCCCGGCGCGGAGATGATGCCGAAACTGCACGTCGCTTTCGCGGACTCCTACGAGCCCTCCGGGCCGTTCGGCGCCAAGGGTCTGGGCGAGATCGGGCTCGATGCGATCCCCGCGGCGATCGCCAACGCCATCGCGGACGCCGTCGGCGTGCGCATCTTTGATCTGCCGATCACCGCCGAGAAGATCCATCGCGCGCTGCATCCGGAGCTCTATGCCGGCGAAAAAGCGGCGCCGCCCGCCGCGCCCAGGAGCAGCGCGTGGACGCGGCTCGCGGCAGGCAGGCCTTCCGGCGCGCGCCCGTTCGACCCGGAATTCGTGATGGCGAAGAGCGTGGAGGAGGCGGTATCTCTGCTCGCGGCCGGAGAAAGCGCGCTCGTCTGCGGCGGGATGTCGCATGCGATACGTCGCGAGCGAACCGGCTTTCCGCTGGCGCAGCGCCTGATCGCGATCTCGCGCATCCCCGAATTGAGGGAATTGTCCGTTAGCGGCGGCGGCGTGCTGCGAATGGGCGCGGCGGTGAATCAGGAAATGCTGTACCAGGATGCGCGCGTGCGCAAAGGCTGGCCGGCGATAGACGACGCGCTGGAAGCAGTGGGGCATACCCGCGTGCGGCATGGCATCACCGTGGGCGGCAGCGTCGGCCCGCTGATCGGCGGCTTCGACCTGCCGCTGGCGCTGCTCGCGCTGCAGGCGCGTGTGACAGTGGCCGGACCCGATGGTCGGCGCACGGTGACGCTGGAGGAAGCGTTCCAGAAGCGCTTCGCGAAGGGCGAGATGATCGTGGCGGTCGAGGTGGACCCGCAGCCGGCGCGCAGCGGCTCGTCGTTCTTCAAGTACATGGCGCGCGGCGTGCTGGAAATCCCGACGGTCAACACCGCCGCCGCGATGATCCTGAACGCCGACGGCACCTGCAACCGCGCGCGCGCGGTGATCGGCGCGGTCAGCTGGAAGCCCATCGTGCTTGACCTGCAGCCGCTCGCCGGCAAGCGGCTGAGCGAGGCTGTGCTGCGCCAGGCGGCACAGGGCGTGCGCCCGCTGACGGAGCCGAACCCGGACGTGCGCGGCTCCGTCGCGTACAAGCGCGAGATGGCGGTGGAATTCACCGCGCGCGCGCTCACCAAGGCGTGGCAGCGGGCGCAGGCAAAATAGCGTGACGACTGAAAGGGGGTGAGCGATGTATGCCATTAATTTAACAGGTCTATTTGTATTTCTGATCGCCTGCGGGCAGGCGCTGGCGCAGGGTTACCCCGCGGGGCCGGTGCGAGTGATCGTGCCGTTTCCCGCCGGCGGCGGCGTGGACAGCATGGGGCGGCTGATCGGCCAGAAACTGACCGAAGCCCTAGGCCGGCAGTTCGTGATCGACAACCGTCCCGGCGCGAACGGGATGATCGGGAGCGAAGCGGTCGCGAGGTCGGCGAGGGACGGCTACACGCTGCTCGTCAACGGCGCCAACCTCGTCACCAGCGCCAGCCTTTACCGCAAGGTTACGTATGACCCGGTCAAGGACTTCGACGCGGTGAGCCTGATCGCCCACGCGCCCAACGTGCTGATCGTGCATCCTTCGCTCCCCGCGAAATCGGTCGCGCAGCTGGTCTCACTGGCGAAAACGCGCCCGGGTCAGGTGCTGTACGCGGGCTCGGGCAGCGGCAGCACGCCGCACCTTGCGGCGGAGCTGTTCAACACGCTCGCCAGGGTCAGGATGGTGCACGTGCCGTACCGCGGCACCGGTCCGGCGATCATCGGATTGATGAGCGGCGAGGCGAGCGTCATGTTCATGCCCACCACCAACGCCGTGCCGCTCGTCAGGTCGGGCCGGTTGAGAGGACTCGCGGTGACGAGCCGGGAGCGGGTGCCGGCCCTGGGCGAGCTGCCGACCGTCGCGGAGTCGGGACTGAAGGGCTACGAATCGAGCCAGTGGTATGGCCTGCTCGCGCCCGCCGGAACGCCGGCGGACGTCCTCAACCTCCTTAACGGCCGCGTCGTGAAGATCATGCACGAGTCCGAGATGAAGCAGCGCATGACAGACGGCGGCAATCTTGCGGTTGGCAGCACGCGCGATGCGTTCGCCGCCCATGTCCGGGAGGAATACTTGAAATGGGCGAAGGTCATCAAGGAGTCGGGCGCGCGCGTTGATTGACGCTCGATCTTCAAATACGGATTAATATCATGACGGATGCCAGGCGCCGCTACGCTGATCTCCACGAGCACCTCGATGCGCTGAGGAAGCGGAAGCTGCTCCTCACCATAGACCGGCCGGTCGACAAGGACGCCGAGCTGCACCCGCTGGTGCGCTGGCAGTACGTCGGCGGCATCGAGGAGCATGAACGCAAGGCGTTCCTGTTCACCCATGTCGTGGATGGGCGCGGCCGCAAGTACCGGTTCCCGGTCGCGGTCGGCGCCTTCGCCGGCAACCGCGCGATCTACGGCGTCGGCATGCGCTCGCCGCTCGACCAGATCCAGGAGCGGTGGGACCGGGCGATCGCGAGACCCGTTGCGCCACGCGTCGTGAAGAAAGCCTTGTGCCAGGAAGTCGTCGTCACCGGCAATGCGCTGAAAGGCGCGGGCAGGGGGCTCGACATGCTGCCGATCCCGGTCTCGACGCCGGGCTTCGACGGCGCGCCGACGCTGACTGCGACCAACGTCATCACCCGGGACCCGGAGACCGGCATCCAGAACCACGGCACCTACCGCGGCGGGCTCAAGGCGCCGGACCGGCTGGTGGTGCGCATGGCGACCCGCGCCGGCGGCGCCGGCGGCTACCGCCATTACCTGAAATACCAGAAACGCGGCGCCAGGACCATGCCGTGCGCGATCGCGCTCGGTTGCCCGCCGTGCGTCGCGTTCGTCGCGCCGATGAAGCTGCCGCTCGACGTGGACGAGATCGGCGTCGCGGGCGCGGTCGCCGGCGGTCCGATCAACGTCGTGCGCGCGCGCACCGTGGACCTGTTGGTGCCCGCCGAAGCCGAGATCGTGATCGAAGGCCTGATAGACACTCAGTACCTCGAGCCGGAGGGGCCGTTCGGCGAATCGCACGGGCACGTCGCGCTCGAGGAATTCAACATGCCGATGCGGGTCACCGCGATCACCCACCGCAAGGACGCGATCGTCGCCTCCTACATCAGCCAGGTGACGCCCTCGGAGTCGAGCGCGATCAAGCGGGCGTCGTACGAGCCGATGTTCCTCTCGCATCTGCGCAATACGCTCGGCGTGCGCGGGGTAAAGCGCGTGACGCTGCACGAGCGCATGACGGCGCTGCGGCGCATCGTGATCGTCACGGTGGAGAAGGGCACGCCGAAGACCGAGGTGTGGCGCGCGCTCCTCGGCGCGAGCTCGTTCAAGGCCGACTGCGGCAAGATCTGCATCGCGGTCAACGATGACATAGACCCCGAGAATTCCGACGCGATCTTCTGGGCGGTCGCGTTCCGCATGGACCCTTCGCGCGATCTGCAGGTGCTGTCGTACCGCAGCCCGGGCCACGGGCCGGGGCGCGAGCACGAGGCGGAGCGCGAGGACGCCACGCTACTGATGGACGCCACCATGAAGGAAGACCTGCCGCCGCTCGCCCTGCCGAAACGGGAGTACATGGAGCGCGCGAAGAAGATCTGGGAGGAGCTCGGCCTGCCGAAGCTGCGCCCGCAATCACCGTGGTTCGGCGCGCCGACCGGCGACTGGCTGCCGGCATGGGACGAGGGGGCGAAACGCGCGGCGCAGGGCCGCTACCTCGACAACGGCCGCATCAGCGGGAAATTCAGGCGCAAGGGTCTCAAACCTGAAACGCGGTTTCGCCCCGACGACCCGGTCCTGCCGTGAACGGATTGCGAATCCGGACCGATCCAATCAGCTGCCCGTCGGAGAAGTCCTCGGACAGAATCTGATCGAGGCCGTAGTGCTCGGCATAGGCCCACAGGTGCGCGTCGAACCAGCCCAACTGATAGGTCGCGACCGCGCGGATTGCGGTACGCAGCAGCGATTCGGTGGGATACAGAATCTCGAACTGCGCCAGCAGCTCTTCGGCTTCGCGCAACGCCTCCGCTCGCGTCAGCAGACCGGCGCCTCCTCGTCCGACCGGGCGGGTGACCGCCTGCACGAATTCGACGATTGCCTGGTGCGGGATACGCAGCACTTCCTGTTCCAGGCCTTCGCGCAGCAGCGCGCGCGCCACGCGCTGCTTGGCAGGGTCCCTCGGATCGTGGCGGTAGACCAGGACGTTGGTATCGACCAACGCGCTCATCGCGTGTAGAGATCCTCACGCGTCCAGCCGCGGCCCTTGCCGCGCGGCAGACGCCGCTTGCGTTCGCGTTCCACCTGGCGGGCTGTGGCCGCGTCAAACAGACGCAAGCGCTCGCGCAGCGTCATTCGTGTCTTTGCCGCGGTAGCGACCCGCGCGCGCAGCGTCCCGGCCGCGTCCTCCCAAGCCAGTTCGTCGCCGACGCGGATGCCAATCCGCTCGGCCAACGCCTTCGGGATCGAGACCTGAAACTTGCTGGTGACTTTGCTCATGTAAGGATATCGTAAGGCGAATCGCCTTACCTGGTCAAGCTGATGACGCCGGGGGGTGGCGGCGATCCCGGCGTGCCGGCACGCTCAGGACAGCACCCGCAACGCTTTGACCCTGGAAAAATCGCGGTCGTGCGTCGCGAGCGCATCGGCGCCGATGGCGATCGCGCTCGCCACCTGAACGGCGTCGGGCAGTTTCAGCTTGAGTGACACGCGGAAACGCGCCGCGCTCTCGGCGATGTCCGCGCTCAGGGGAACCACCTGCCAGGATTCCATCACCGCGCGGTAGCGCTTGGCGAGCGCTTCCTCGCCGGCGGCGAGCGGACCGGCAAGAACCTCCGCGACGGTCAGAGTCGCGACCGCAAAGAGGATCGCTCCAGCCGACTGCCGGTCGAACAGCGGCTGAAAGCGCGGCCCGAACCTCGGGTGTGCTTCCAGGCAGTAGACGATCGGCGCGGTGTCGACCAGCACCAGGGCGCCTTCCTTCAGCCCTGACAGGTCTAGCGGTTCCACTCGTCGCGCAGGCGGCGCAGGGTCCTCGTGCTGTTCCTGCCCCACAAGCCTTTGCCCGATCCGGCAAGGGCCGTGAGCGCCCGTTGCGGCTCCCCGCGCTCCAGGTCCGCTACCGGCACGATCGCGGCGATCGAGCGCCCGTGGCGCGTGATGACGGTCGCGCGCCCCTTCTCGGCCTCGGCGAGCAGGGCGGGCAACTGATTGCGGGCGTCTCCGACGCTCTTGCGCGCGGGTCGCGTCATGAGAAAACTGTACAGTCTGTACAGAAAGGAGTCAAGCCCGGTTCCAGCCGGCGGGCATTTCACTATCCTGCTGTCTTTTGCCCGTCCTCGGATAACCGGCGTCCCTGGATGGCCAGCTTCTCCGCCAACCCGGTCATTCGGCCTTGATCCCGGCCACTTTCACCACCTTTTGCCATTTGTTGATTTCCGATTTGATCGAGGCTTCGAACTCCCTGGGCGAGGTGCCGGTCGCCTCGAGCCCGTCGCGCAGCAGCAGCGTCTTCACATCCTGCATCTTGAGGACCTTCACCGTCTCGCCATGGAGCCTGGCGACGACGGCCTGCGGCGTCTTCGCCGGGGCCAGCATCCCGACCCAGGAGGTATGCGCGTATCCCGGCACGCCCTCTTCGGCGATGGTCGGGAATTCGGGGTATACCGCAGAACGCTTCGGGGCGGTGACCGCCAGCGCGCGCAATCTGCCGGACTTGATGTGCGGGATCGCGGTCGAGATGGTCGCGAAGTAGAGCTGGACCTGCCCGCCAAGCAGCGCGGTCATGCCGGGCGCGCCCCCCTTGTACGGCACGTTGACCATCTGCGTGCCGGTGAGGTGCAGGAACAGCTCCGCCGCCATGTGGGTGCTGGTGGCGATGCCGCTCGTGCCGTAATTGAGCTGCCCGGGCTTCGCCTTGGCGAGCGCGACCAGCTCCTTGACCGATTTCATCGGCACCGAAGGATGCACCACCAGGATGTGGGTCAGGGTGATGAGCTGCGTGACCGGCGCGAAGTCGCGGACCGGGTCGAAGGGCAGGTTCTTGCGTATGCTCGGGTTGATCGTGAACGAGGCCGCCACCACCAGCAGCGTGTGCCCGTCCGGCGCGGCCTTCGCGACGATATCGGTGCCGTTCAGGCTGCCCGCGCCCGGCCGGTTGTCCACCACCACCGGCTGCTTGAGCCCGTCGTCGAGCCGCTGCGCCACCACGCGCGCGACGAGATCGGTGGAGCCGCCGGCGCTCTGCGGGACGATCACGCGGATTGGCCGGCTGGGGTAGTTCTGCGCGGGACTCGCCATTGCCGCAATCATCAGAAAGAGTGCGGCGAGAATCCACTGCCACGGCTTCATTCGTTTTCCTCCATCTGCATCCGGCGATGTAACGCGTCGCATTATAATGTAATGCAGGACTCTCCGACGCCGGCGCGCTCGAGACCCCGGTGGTGCAGGGCGAGTCAATTGCGCCGGAGGCAAAAAAGGGGCCGGCGGCACCTTATAGCGGAGCGGGGCGGGAGGGGGTAATCTTGGGCGGGGTAAGACATGGTTTCCACCGATAACGTTTCCCGCATGTGTGCTTTCCGGCGACTGCTCGCGCTCGCCGCGATGCTGCCGGCGCTGTCTGCGCCCGTGGCCGCCACGGAGACGCCGGTGGTGCTGCTCACGCTGGAAGGCGCGGTGAGCCCGGCAACCGCCGATTACGTGGTGCGCGGCATCCGCAAAGCCGCCGATCAGGGCGCGGGACTGGTGGTGCTGCAGATCGATACGCCGGGTGGGCTCGATACCTCGATGCGCCGCCTCATCAAGGAAATCCTCTCCTCACCGGTGCCGGTGGCGGCTTTCGTCGCGCCCGGCGGCGCGCGCGCGGCAAGCGCCGGCACTTTCATCCTGTACGCGAGCCACATCGCGGCGATGGCGCCCGCGACCAACCTCGGGGCGGCCAGCCCGGTGCAGATCGGGGTGGGCGGCCCGGGCGGGGAGCCGTCGAAGGCGCCGGAAAAAGCGCCCGCGGGCAAGGCGGCGGGGAAGGACGGCAAAGCGGGCGCGAAGGAACAGGAAACAACGACCAAGGACACGCTGACGCGCAAGATCACGCACGACGCGGCGGCCTACATCCGCAGCCTCGCGCAATTGCGGGGCCGCAACGCCGAATGGGGCGAACAGGCGGTGCGCGAGGCGGTGAGCCTCTCCGCCGCGGACGCGCTCAAGCGCAAGGTCATCGACGTCGTGGCCCAGGACGTGCCCGATCTGCTGAAAAAGATCGATGGGCGCAAGGTGACGGTGCAGGGCGTGGAACGCGCGCTGGAAACCGCCGGCGCCCCGACCGTCTCGATCGAGCCCGACTGGCGCAGCGAGCTCCTCGCCGTGATCGCGAACCCGAGCATCGCGCTGATCCTGATGATGATCGGGATTTACGGGCTGCTGTTCGAGTTCTCCAATCCGGGTTTCGTGCTTCCCGGCGTCGTGGGCGGGATCTGCCTGCTGCTCGCGTTCTATGCTTTCCAGCTGCTGCCCGTCAACTACGCCGGGGTCGCCCTGATCCTGCTCGGCATCGCGTTTCTCGTCGCCGAGGCCTTCTTGCCCAGTTTCGGCGCGCTCGGCATCGGCGGCGCGATCGCGCTGGTGTTCGGCTCGGTGATCCTGGTGGACCCGGAGGCCGCGGGCGGCTACGCGATGCCGCTGCCGTTCGTGGTGACGCTCGCCCTCGCCAGCGCGGCCCTCGTGTTTCTCACCGTGTTGCTCGCGCTCAAGGCGCGCCGGCGCCCGGTCGTCTCCGGCCGCGAGGATATCGTCGGCGCGCGCGGGGAGGTGGTCGAGGGTTTCGAGCGCGAAGGCTGGGTGCGCGTGCATGGCGAGAACTGGCGGGTGACGAGCGCCGCGCCGCTCGGCCGCGGCCAGAAAGTGCGCGTAGTGGGCATTAACGGGCTTACGCTGCAGGTTGAGCCGGAAACGACGCAAGGAGAGACATCATGATCTGGGATTTCGGCATCGGCGGCATACTCATACTCGTCGCCATCATCGTATTCTCGTCGCTGCGGATACTCCGCGAATACGAGCGCGGCGTGGTGTTCCTGCTCGGGCGCTTCTGGAAGGTAAAGGGGCCGGGTCTCATCGTGATCATCCCCGGCATCCAGCAGATGGTGCGGGTGGACCTGCGCACCGTGGTGATGGACGTGCCGACCCAGGACGTGATCTCGCGCGACAACGTCTCGGTGAAAGTGAACGCTGTGATCTATTTCCGCGTGATGGACTCGCAGAAGGCGATCATCCAGGTGGCGAATTTCCTCGAGGCGACGAGCCAGCTCGCGCAGACCACGCTGCGCGCCGTGCTCGGCAAGCACGAACTGGACGAGCTGCTCGCGGAGCGCGACAAGCTGAACCTCGACATCCAGAAAATTCTCGACGCGCAGACCGACGCCTGGGGCATCAAGGTCTCCAACGTCGAGATCAAGCACGTGGACATAGACCCCTCCATGGTGCGCGCCATCGCGCAGCAGGCGGAAGCCGAGCGCGCGCGGCGCGCCAAGGTGATCCACGCCGACGGCGAGATGCAGGCCGCGCAGAAGCTGCTGCAGGCCGCGCAGCTGCTCGCGCAGCAGCCGCAGGCGATGCAACTGCGCTATTTGCAGACTCTGAGCAGCATCGCGACCGACAAGAGCAACACCATCGTATTCCCGGTGCCGATGGACCTGCTCGCGTCGTTCCTCGACCTGCTGCAGAAGAACCGGCAGGGAGGATAATGCGGCGTCAAGGCTGTGGCTCCCGCCGCCGGATGACATTTCGTGATGGAGCTGTCTGAAAAACTGAAACCGGGACTGAGTGGCACGTCCGAAATCGTCGTCGGCACGCGCGACACCGCGCCGCACGTGGGCAGCGGCAAGATCGGCGTGCTGGCGACGCCGATCATGGTGAACCTGATGGAAGCCGCGGCACTCCAGGCGGTGGAGCGCTACATGCCGCCGGGGCACCAGACGGTGGGCACGCACCTCGACGTGAAGCACTTCGCCGCGACACCGGTCGGCTTGCGCGTGACGGCGCGCGCCGAGCTCGTCAAGGTCGAAGGGCGGACGCTGACGTTCAAGCTGCGCGCCGAGGACGAGCGCGAGCGGGTCGGCGAGGGCGTGCACGAGCGGCTGATCATCAACGTCGAGCGTTTCGACCAGCGGATGCAGAAAAAACTGGCGAACCCGTGAACGCGGCATGGCCAACGCGGCCGAATATCGCATGCCGTTGTTATTGCAAGTATTCCCGGCCTGAGTGGTTGTTTACAAGTGCGCCGGATTGGCGAATACTTTCGGCCACCGTAAGCATCTCCACAAGAAAATACGGTTCCACAAGCAGGAGGGACCTGTTGGTCAAGCCCAAGCATCACCCGAAACCGGTGGCCGGCCATTCCGGGCGCGGCGGCGACGTGGCTTCCCTGTTCACGGTGCTCGGCAAGAGCCGGGATGAGCTTCCCGGGCCGTTGCATGTCGCCCAGGAGCTGATCGAAGCCCTGCCGGTCCCGGTGTTCTTCAAGGATCGGGACGGGAAGTACCTCGGGGTCAACAAGGCGTGGGAGGATTTTTTCGGGGTGCCGCGCGAAACCTTCATCGGCAAGGAGGTCCACGACCTTTATCCGCAAAGCCCGCGGGTCGCGGACAGGCACTACGCCATGGACCAGGAGCTGTGGCGGCACCCCGGCAGCCAGAGCTACGAGATCCCGGTCACCACCCGCGACGGCCGGGTGCGGCATACCCTCTACTACAAGGCGACGTTCACCCGGGCCGACGGGCAGGTGGCCGGGCTGATCGGCACCATCATCGACATCACCGAGCGCAAGGAACTGGAACGGCGCTTCAGCGAGACGTTCAATCAGGCTGCCGTGGGCATCGTGCACACCGGACTCGATGGCAAGTACCTGCAGGTCAACCAGAAATTCTGCGAGATGCTGGGGTACGGCGAGTCCGAGCTGGTGGGACATGCGGCCGCCGAGTTCACGCATTCCGAGGACCGCGAACTGGGCAGGCAATACAGGAAACTGCTGTGGGAGGGCGAGCTCGACAAGTTTTCGGAAGAAAAACGCTACCTGCGCAGGGACGGCGGAACTGTCTGGACGAACCGCACGGTATCGCTCGCCCGTGACGACGCGGGCCAGCCGATGTACTTCATCCGCGTGATCGAGGACATCACCCAGCGCAAGCAGGCGGAAGCCGCGCTGCGCGAGGCGCACGGCGCGCTCGCGCGCAAGGCGCTGGAGTTGACGCGCTCCAACGCCGAGCTCGAGCAGTTCGCCTACGTCGCCTCGCACGATCTGCAGGAGCCGCTGCGCATGATTTCCAGCTACACCCAGCTGCTGCTGCGGCGTTACGGCGACCGCCTCGATGCCGAAGCCAGGGAATTCATGGATTTCGTGGTGGACGGCGCGACGCGCATGAAGCAGCTGATCGAAGATCTCCTCGCCTATTCCCGGGTCGGGACGCGGGGCAAGGAATTCCAGCCAGTGGAGTGCGAAGGCGCGCTGCTGAAGGCGCTCGCGAACTTGAGAGCCGCGATCGAGGCGAGCGGGGCAACGGTCACGCACGACCCGCTGCCCACGGTCGAAGGCGACGAGGTCCAGCTCACGCAGCTCCTTCAGAACCTCGTCGGCAACGCGCTGAAGTTCAAGGGCGCGGAAGCGCCACGCATCCATGTCGGCGTGGCGGAACGGGCCGATGGCTGGGAGTTCGCCGTCACGGACAACGGCATCGGCATCGATCCCCAGTACTTCGAGCGTATCTTCATGGTGTTCCAGCGCCTGCACAGCAAGGGCGAGTACCCGGGGACGGGGATCGGGCTGGCGATCTGCAAGAAAGTCGTGGACCGCCACGGCGGGCGCATTCGGGTCGAATCGCGGCCCGGGCACGGCAGCACTTTTTGCTTTACGCTACCCAGGAAGGGAGGACACGCTCATGGCTGAACGGGAGAGAACGGCGCCGCCGGTGGAAATCCTGCTGGTCGAGGACAACCCGGGAGACGTGCGCCTGACCAAGGAAGCCCTCAAGGAAGGCAAGGTCTACAACAACCTGCACTGGGCGAAGGACGGCGTGGAGGCGCTGGAATTCCTGCAGCGGCAGGGCAAGCATGCCAAGTCGCCGCGCCCCGATATCATCCTGCTCGATCTCAACCTGCCGAAGAAGGACGGGCGCGAGGTGCTGGCGGTGATCAAGCGCGACCACGAGCTCAAGCAGATCCCGGTGGTGGTCCTCACCACCTCCAAGGCGGAAGAAGACGTGCTGAAGAGCTACGAGCTGCACGCCAACTGTTACGTCACCAAGCCCGTGGATCTCGAAAAGTTCATCCATGTGGTCCAATCCATAGATCGTTTCTGGCTGACGGTGGTCACGCTGCCGCCGGCCAAATGAGGGTGGATGAGCGATAGCCACTCCGTCCTGCTGATCGAGGACAACCCGGGGGACGCGCGCCTGATCGAGGTGATGCTGGCGGAGGACCCCGAGACTCCGTTCCGGCTGAATTGCGTCGACCGCCTGGCGCGCGGCCTGGAGTTTCTGGCGTCGGAGAAGCCCGGGCTGGTGCTGCTCGACCTCTCGCTGCCCGACAGCCACGGGCTCGACACGTTCGCCAGGGTGTACGCGCATTCGCCGACGGTCCCGATCATCGTGCTCACCGGCAACGACGACCAGACCGTCGCGCTGACCGCGGTCAAGACCGGGGCCCAGGACTACCTGATCAAGGGCAAGCTCGACCGCGAGCTGCTGGTGCGTGCAATGCACTACTCGATCGAGCGCAAGCGCTACCAGGAGCAGCTCGAGCACCAGGCCAATTACGACGCGCTGACCGGGCTGCCCAACCGCAACCTGCTGCTCGACCGGCTGAAGCAGGCGGTGTTCGCCCAGCGCCAGGTGCGCTCGATCGCGCTGGTGTTCATAGACCTGGACCATTTCAAGTTCATCAACGACAGCCTCGGCCACAACGCCGGCGACAAGCTGCTGCAGCACATGGCCGAGCGGCTGAGCTCGGTGGTGCGCGAGGGCGATACCGTGTCGCGGCTGGGCGGCGACGAGTTCATCCTGATCCTCAACGACCAGCACAACGAGGATGTCATCTTCCGCGCCATGCAGCGGATCATCAACAAGCTGAGCGAGCCCGTCAGCATCGACGGCCACGAGCTCTACGTCACCTGCAGCGCCGGGATCAGCCTGCATCCGCAGGACGGGCCCGACATCGAGACGCTGCTCAAGAACGCGGACGCCGCCATGTACCGGGCGAAGGAGCGCGGGCGCAACAATTTCCAGTTCTACACCTCGGAAATGAACCGGCTCGTGAACGAGCGGCTCGCCCTTGAGAGCAGCCTGCGGCGTGCGCTGGAACGCAGGGAGTTCCTGCTGCACTACCAGCCGAAGATCAACCTGAAGACCGGCGCCATCGTCGGGGTGGAAGCGCTCGTGCGCTGGCAGCATCCGGAATGGGGTCTGATGTACCCCGACCGCTTCATCCCGCTCGCCGAGGAGACCGGGCTGATCGTGCCGATCGGGGAATGGGTGCTGCGCACCGCGTGCGAGCAGAACCGGGCGTGGCAGGACGCGGGGCTGCGGCCGGTCACCGTGTCGGTCAACCTCTCGGCGCGCCAGTTCCGGCAGGAGGCGCTGTTCAAGTCGGTGGCGAGGATACTGTCCGAGACCGGCCTCCGGCCCCGGCACCTGGAGATGGAGCTCACCGAGAGCATGGTCATGCACAACGCCGAGGCGGCCATCGCCATCCTGCAGGGGCTGAAGGAGCTCGGCGTCCAGCTGTCGGTGGATGATTTCGGGACCGGCTATTCGAGCCTGAGCTATCTCAAGAGCCTGCCGATCGGCATACTCAAGATCGACCGCTCGTTCGTGCGGGACATCAGCGCCCGGGGCGGGCGGGACGGCGGCGTCCTCGCGCAGGCCATCATCTCGCTCGGCCACAGCCTCAAGCTCAAGATCGTTGCCGAAGGGGTCGAGGACGACGCGCAACTGAAATTCCTCAAGGCGTACCGCTGCGACGAGGCGCAGGGGTATTACTTCAGCAAGCCGGTGCCGCCCGAGGAATGCGCGCGGCTGCTGGCGCGGGAGAAGCGGTCCAGGAAGAGCAGGTAGGCCGCGGTTCTGCCGCCGGGCGGCCGGGCGCGGCCTGGCGTCGAAGCAAGGTTTACTTGGCGTCGGGCGGCAGCCGCGCCCCCTGCTGCGTTTCGCGCTCGACGACCGTGTATTCGGCTGGGATGAATTCCGCTGCCGCCGCTTTTCTCAGCTTGTGCTTCAGCCACCACCAGCGGACGGCGAGCACCGCCGCCAGTATCAATACGAAAGCGACCGCCGCCGCAACGAAGAAGAAGGACAGGATGAGGACGATGACCGCGACCAGGAATGCGGCGGTGCGCTCCAGCATGGCCGTTGCGCCCGGTCAGTCGGCGTTGAAGCTCTTGATGATGACCCCGCCCGATTTTTCGTCGTGCTCGAGCGTGAGGAGCTTCCGCGCCTCCGCCTCGTCGAGGAGCTTCCCGAACGAGCGGAAGCCGTAATAGGACTCGTTGAAGCCCGGCTTGCGGCGCTTCAGCGCCTGCTTCACCATCGAGCCCCAGATTTTCTCCTCCGCGCCGCGCTCCGCGGTCAGGGCTTCCACCGTTTCCATCACCAGGTCGAGCGCCTCCTGCTTCCTGTCGCCGTCGGTCGCCGGGGACCTGCCGGTTTCCGGGGCCTCAGTCGCCGCGGCAGCGGGCCTGCGGCGGGCCTGCTTCCTGGGCTTCTCCCGGACCAGGTCGTCGTAGTAGATGAACTCGTCGCAGTTGGCGATGAGGAGATCGGAAGACGACTGCTTCACGCCGACGCCGATGACCGTTTTATTGTTTTCCCGCAGCTTGGAGACCAGCGGCGAAAAATCGGAGTCGCCGCTGATGATGACGAACGTGTCCACATGCGACTTGGTGTAGCACAGGTCGAGCGCGTCCACCACCATGCGGATGTCGGCGGAATTCTTCCCGGACATGCGGATGTGCGGGATCTCGATCAGCTCGAACGCCGCTTCATGCATGGCCGGCTTGAACGCCTTGTAGCGGTCCCAGTCGCAGTAGGCCTTCTTGACCACGATGCTGCCCTTGAGCAGCAGGTGCTCGAGCACCTTCCTCACGTCGAACTTGTCGTACTTGGCGTCGCGCACGCCGATGGCGACGTTCTCGAAATCGCAGAACAGCGCCATGTTGTTGTCCTGTTGCGAAGGCATTTCCGGCTCTCCCGTGGTCTGTCGTGCCAGCGATTATACTAGGCACCATGAGCGAAGATCCGTTCGAGAACCCGCGGAGCCGGCTGATGGCGGAGATCGCGGCGGAGGCCGCGCTCACCGCCGGCCATACCGGCCGGGCGGCCTTCAGCGGCCGCGTGATGCGCGCCATCGGCAGCACGCCGCGCCATGAATTCGTGCCGGTCGAGCTGCAACCCTACGCCTATCTCAACCGCCCGCTGCCGATCGGCTACGACAAAACGGTGTCGCAGCCGTTCATCGTGGCGCTGATGACCGATCTCCTGGAGCTGGAGAGCGGAGACACGGTTCTCGAGATCGGCGCCGGCGCCGGCTACCAGGCGGCCATACTGGCTGCGCTGGCGAAGCGCGTCTACAGCGTGGATATCATCGAGGAGCTGGCGCAAGGCGCCGAGCGGCGGTTGCGGCGGCTCGGCTGCGACAACGTCGAGGTCCGCGTCGCCAACGGCTATTACGGCTGGCCCGAGCATGCGCCCTACGACAAGATCATGGTGACCGCCGCCGCCGATCTCATTCCGCCGCCGCTGCTAGCCCAGCTCAAGCCGGGCGGACGCATGGTGATCCCGACCGGCATCCCCGACAAACAGGCCCTGATACTGGTCGAGAAGTCCGCGTCCGGCAATCTCGCCACGCGCGAGATCCTGCCGGTAAGGTTCTCCGAGCTGGAGGACCCGGGCGCGACCGTCGGTCTCGCCTGAGGCCCGTTGAGGCCGCATTATAATCGGCGGCCGCGGCGAGGCAGACCAAAAACCCGGCCCGGTAGTCGAGGTGCCGCGTCTGAAGCGCTATTTACCGTCGGCGATCGTCTGCACGACCTCGGTTCCGCTACGGGCGAGCTTGCGCGCCTGCTCCGGGCTTTCCTTCGCGATCGGGGTGGCGGCGACCATGTCGTAAATCTCCGCCGCCCCCTGCATCATGCGCGGAGTCATGCCCGCGCCCTCGAAGGTTTTCGCGATTTCCCGCATCTCCGGCGCCCAGCGGTAGGCCTTGGGCGGCATCGGCGGCATCCGGGTCATCAGCCAGTCGTAGACGACACCCATGCTTTCCCCGAGCTCGGTCTCGAGCGTCCGCTCCACGCCGAGGCGGCGCGCGGCGACCAGCATTTCCACGGCGAGCGCCCCCGCGCCCTTGGTGAGCGAGCCGTAACACATCTTGACGCCGGAAGCGTCGCCCGGGCGCTCGCTGACCATCCGCATGACGAGGCGGGGATGGCCGATCTGCATGAACTGGCGGGCATCCGGACCGGAAACGTAGAACTTGGTCACGGTCTTGCCTCGCGGGGGGGCGCCGATGATGCCGACGTCCACGAACACCCCGCCTGCGCCGCGGATGATCGCCTCGATCTCGTGCACCGTCTGCGGCGATACGGCGTTGCAGTCGACGAAGGTGATGTTGCGGCCGGTTGCTTTTATCGCGGCGGCGGCCCGGCGCGCGGTAGCGACGGCCGCCGCCGGGTTGAGGACGGAGAGCACCATGTCGCAAGTGGCGACAAGCTTCTCCATCGAGCCGCAATCGGCGAGGCCGGCTTCCTGCGCGAGCTTGCGGGTGCGGGGGCTGCGCCCATCCAGGGCGGTGTGCACGTTAATACCGGATTCCTTGAGGCAGCCGGCGATCGCCTGGCCCATGTCGCCGGGACTGACAACGCCGATGTTGCTGATCTGCATGATGGCTCCTGTCGTGAGGATTCTTCCGGCGGCCGTGGGCAAGGACGCCCGGACGGATCGCGTCCCGTTGCCACGTGCGGACTATTCCGGCTTGATGCCGGCGGCGTGCGCGATCTTTTGGATCGCGGCGAGTTCTTTCAGGACGAGCTCGTCCAGTTCCGCCGGCGTGGTGGGCGCCGGCTCCGCGCCGAGGGCTTGCATGCGCTTCGCGACGTCGGGCTGACGTAGCGCGCTCACGATCTCGCGGTTGAGCTTGTTGATGATCGCGCGCGGGGTCCTGGAAGGCGCGAATATCGCGCCCCAGGAATCGAAGCGGAAGTCTTTCAGGCCGCTCTCGGCGATGGTCGGGACGTCCCCCAGCACGCTGACGCGCTTCGGGGAGGACACGCCGAGCGCGCGGATCCGGCCCTCTCTGACCAGCGGCACCGAGCTCGCGAGCGGCGCCATGAAGAGCTGCACGCGGCCCGCGATGATGTCGTTCGTCGCCTCGGGTATGCCCTTGAATGGCACGTGCACGACGTCAATGCCGGCGGCGTACTTGAAGAACTCGCCGGCAAAGTGGGTGCCGCTGCCCCGTCCCGCGGAAGCGAGGTTGAGTTGCCCCGGCCTGGCCTTCGCGAGCGCGATGAGTTCCCGTGCCGTCTTGACGCCCAGCGACGGCGGAATAACCAGCAGGTAGGCGGCGTTATATGACATCGACACGCCGGCAAAATCCCGGCGCGTATTGTAGGGCAGCTTCCGTACCGACGGCCCGATTACGTGCGCGGCGGAAATCGATAGCAGCGTGTGGCCATCCGGATTGGATTCGGCGACGATCCTCGAGCCGATCATGCCGCCGGCGCCCGGGCGGTTGTCCACGACAATCTGCTGACCGAGCGCATCCGTCATTTTCTGCCCGATCATGCGGGAGAAGATGTCGGGTTGCCCGCCCGGCGTGAACGGCACGATGATGCGGATCGGGCGGCTGGGAAAACTCGCGGCCGGATCGCTTTTCTGGGCGTGCGCGACCGGCGTGGCGGCGGCGATGCAGGCGAGGGCCGAGAACAGCGCGTTGCGTGTCGTGCGAGCGGACATCATGTCGGGCTACCTCCTCTTGTCGTTGCCCGTTGCCGGAATAGTATAGCGGAGTATGAACGGGGTCCCAGTTCCAGCAGCGCGCTGTCGCCCGTCACGATCGCCCCGGCGCGGCCGGCGAGGGCGCACTCGAGCCGCTGACGGCTTCGCGGCCGGTCCCTTGGGCGCGGCCGATCGGTTATGCTTGTCCGGGACCTTGCGAGGGGGATAGGGAGGCGACATGGGCGAAGGCGCCCAAGGATGAAGGCGGAAGGATGAAGGATGAATAGGACTTTTGCGGAACGTATCGCCGAGATGAACGCGATGTACAAGCTCCCCGCGCACGACCGGCCGGCGCTGTCCGCGGATGTCGCGGACCGGCTGGTCAAGTTCAAGGCGACGCTGATGGACGAGGTGCACGAGATCGACGAGATCGTGAAGCTCTCGAAGGAGGGCGGCGCTCCGATTGATGTCGCGGTCGCCATCGCGGACCTCCTGGGCGACATCATCGTCTACTGCCGCTCCGAGGCGCTGAAGTACGGCCTGCCGCTGGAGGAGGTGCTGGACGTGATCATGGACAGCAACGAGAGCAAGCTCGGCGCGGACGGAAGACCGATCTACGACGCGAACGGCAAGTTTCTGAAGGGGCCGAGCTACTGGAAGCCGGAGCCGCGGATCAAAGCGTTGCTGGAAGCAAGGATGAGGGATGATGGCTAAAATAATATCAGTATCAATCACTTAGATTAGAACCGCCTCTCGAATTCCCGGCCCATCCGTAAATACACGAAATTCGTGTAATATGGGTAAACCAGTGACAAATGATGAAATGATGAAGCGCGGCGCGGGCCGATGAAGAACGTCACGATCACGCTCGACAAAGAGACCGCCAAGTGGGCGCGGGTGAGCGCGGCGGAGAAGAACGTGAGCCTCTCGCGCTTCGTGGGCGAGTTGCTGCGCGAGCGCATGCGCCACTCGCGCGAGTACGAGGAGGCGATGCGCAGCTGGCTTGCCGAAAAGCCTTTCCCCCTCACGGGCCCTCCCGAGCGTTATCCAACGCGCGAAGAGCTCTATGACCGGCCCATGCTTCGTCGACGCTAACGTCATCGTCTACGCGCGCGATTCGCGGGACGCGACAAAGCAGCAGCGTGCAGCCGCCTGGCTCGAATACCTGTGGCGCGAGCAACTCGGGCGCACGAGCATACAGGTGCTCTCCGAGAGCTATGTGACCCTCAAGCGCCTGGGCGCCGCGGCGACGGAGGAGCTTTGGGACCGCGTGGCGAGATATTTCGCCTGGGCGCCGCATCCGGTGGACGAGGCGCTCCTGCGCCGCGCGCGCGAGATCGAGCAGCGCTGGCGCCTCTCCTGGTGGGACAGCATGGTCGTCGCCGCGGCGCAGTTGCAGGATTGTGCGCTGCTGCTCACGGAGGACCTGCAGGACGGCGCGGTGTTCGGCGGCGTGACGGTGTGCAGCCCGTTCACGCTCGACGTCGGCGAGCCCGCGGCCGCCTACGCGGCCCACCCGGCGGCGGCGAGCCGCCACCGGCCGCGCGGAAGACCCAGGAAGAAAACGGCGACGCAGCGACGGAACCCGTATCCGGCAAGCTGAGTTCGCGGCCCGAGGCGCCGGCGGGCCAGGTGTTCCGGCAACGTGCTAGCATGACGGCAGGCGGGCACGGTCGTGGCCGTGCCACTGGTGTAAATGCACGATGGACGGCTGGCGGGGTACCCGAAAACAAGAGGAGGATCGAGATGCGCACATGCGGAGGGATGAGGGAGAAACTGCTGGCAGTAATCGTCATTCCGCTGGTGCCGGCGATGTCGCCGGCGCACGCGGCGCAGCCGGCCTTCCCGGACAAGCCGATCCGGCTCATCATCGGCAGCGCGCCGGGCTCGGGCCCCGACATCCTCTCGCGGGTCCTGGGCGAGAGCCTGTACCAGGCGTGGGGCCAGCGCATCGTCGTCGACTCCCGGCCCGGCGTGGCCGGCATCATCAGCGCGGAGCTCGCCTTGCGCGCGAACCCCGACGGCTACACATGGATGATGCTGACCTCGCAGCTGTTCGTCGCGACTTCGGTCTATCCCGATCTCAAGTTCAACCTGGACAAGGATTTCCTCTCGATCGCCCTGGTCGGCACGGTGCCGTTCGTGCAGATGGTCAACCCGCAGGTACCGGTGAAGTCGATACCCGAGCTGATCGCGCTCGCGAAGAAGTCACCGGGCATGCTCCGCTACGGCTCGGCCGGCACCGGCGCCTCCGAGCATCTCTCCGGTGTCATGTTCACGCGCATGACGGGAACCAACATGCTGCACGTGCCCTACAAGGGCATCGCCCAGGCCATCGCCGACACGATGGCGGGCGAGGTCCAGCTCACCTACGCGGTCATGCCGGCCGCGCGGCCCCACGTCGACTCGGGCCGGCTGAGGGCGATCGGCGTCACGAGCGGAAAGCGCGCGCCCTTGCTGCCCAACGTGCCGTCGATCTCGGAGTTCGTGCCCGACTACGAGATGCTCGGTTGGTACAGCCTCGTGGCACCCATCGGCTCGCCCGCGGCGATCCTGAACAAGGTAAGCGCTGAAGTGGTCAAGGCGGTCAAGGCCCCCGAGTTCGGCGAACGGCACAAGGCGCTGGGCGTCGAGGTCATCGGCGGCAACCGCGCGGAGCTCGACAAGTTCCGGCAGGGGCAAAGGAAGCGGATCGGCGAAATCGTCAAAGCGTCAGGAGTCGATCTCAAGTAGCGTCACGACCCGGGGGGCCCGATGCTGCTCCTTATCCGCGCGCCCGCAGCAGCCCGAGGCCCTCGAAGCGCAGGTACAGCTCGCGGCAGGCCCAGGCATCCGTGGCGGCGTAAGTGACCTGCTGCGGGGTCAGGTCCGGCGCGGCCCAGTTCGAGGTGCGCGTGCCCTTGGGTATCCGGAAGCCGAGGAAGATCCCGGCGAGGTTGCGCACGCCGGTCTGGCCGATGCCGCGGCGGCGCGCGGCGATGCCCAGGTCGAGCGTGTTCTTCTCGGTGAACGGGAACACCAGCTTCAGCGGGCGCAGGTCGTTCGCGAGCGCCACGCCGGCCTTGACGATGCGCGGGTCCGCCAGCATCCCGGCGAGGACCGGGAACGCCTCCGGGCGGCGCAGCTGGAACAGGTACGTCGCGCGCGCCGTGGCCGCCTGTACCAGGCAGGGCAGGTAGCTCTCGCCCTTGCGGAACGCGGGCCGCGTCTCGGTGTCGAGCCCGACGACGCTTTCCTGGCGGAAGTCCGCCAGCGCCTGCTCGAGGTCCCGCGGCGTCGCCACCAGCAGCACCTTGCCCTCGTAGCGGCGCACGGGCAGGCACGCCATGTCCTCCCGGGAGATCGAGCGGGCGATGCCGCTGCGCAGGCCGATGGGGATCGCGGTGTCCAGCACCTACTCCGCAGGGCCGAAAACGCGGGCGAAGCGGTATTTCTCTCCTGATTTCCCGCTGAACGTGATATCTCCGTATTTCACCTGCTCGACTCCGAGTGGTCGGGCTTCGATGTTACGCACATTTGCCCCCGCTGGCGAATCCGCCGCCGTCGGTCTCCGCGATGAAGTAGTCTGGTAAAGGCGATCGGGCTGAAATGCGCACGGCGCGCGGGCTGGGCGAACCGCTACTGCTTGGTGATTCCCGCCCACTCGATGACCTCCCGCCATCTCTTGATCTCGGAGCGAAGCAACTTGCCGAACTCCGCGGGCGTCGTCGGTTGCGGGTCCACGCCCTGGCTCTGCAGTTTCTCGCGCAGGTCGCTCGCATTCAAGCCCTTGACCGTCGCCTGGTTGAGCCGCGTGATGATCGCCTTCGGGGTCCCGGCGGGGGCGAGCAGCCCAAACCAGGTGCTGAATTCGTACCCGGGCACGCCGGATTCGGCAATCGTCGGCAACTCGGGCAGAGTGGGCGAACGCTTGGCGGAGGATACGCCCAGAGCGCGGAGACGGCCCGCCTTGAGGTGCCCGAAAATGGTCGGTATCGGCGACAGCGTGAATTGCACGTGCCCCGCAATCGCATCCCGGACGGCGGGGCCGCCTCCCTTGTAGGGGACGTGAAGAAGCTGGATCTTCGCCATTTTTTGCAGCAACACGACCGACACGTGCGTGGAGCTGCCGTTGCCCCCCGACCCGAATGCGATTTTTCCGGGTTGCGACTTCGCGAGCGCGACAAAATCCGCCACGCTCTTGACGGGCATCGCATTGTTCACCATCAGGACGTGCGGGGTGATGCCGATCAAGGCGATAGGCGCGAGATCCTTGAGCGCGTCATAGGAGCGCTCCAGTTGCAGCGTTTCGTTGACCGCGAGTCCGACGTTGTTGACGATGATGGTGTAGCCGTCGGGATTGGCCGCCGCCGCCAGGGCGGTGCCGAGCGTGCTGCCGCCGCCGCCGCGGTTGTCGACCACGAATTGCTGGCCCAGTTCCTCGGTCAGCTTGGCGCCGACCAGCCGCGCCAGCAGATCCGACGTGCCCCCGATCGAGTAGGGCACGATAAAGCGGATCGGCCGGTTGGGATAGGCGGTCGGCTGCGCGTGGGAAACGGGACCGCCTGCCGCGAAAAGTGCCGCAACCAGGCCGAACCGGAAAGAAAGTTTCCTCATGTTGCCCTCCTCACGAACAGGGATCAGGACTGGATTGAGTTTCCTGTCGTTTATCGTTGGATTCCGTTCAGTCCATATTATGATAGCAATGCCGCAGTTGTGCTGCATTTTTCGCCGGATCGAATTACCATACCTTACGCTTCGCAGGACAACCGGGAGCGCAATTGAGAGTTGTTCGGCACATAGCGCACTTGTTTCTGGCCGGGGTGGCGTTGGTGGCCGCCGCGTCGGCCGCCGCCCTGGCTCAGCAGAATTATCCGGCGCACGCGATCCGGCTCGTCGTTCCCTCCGCACCCGGCGGCGGCACCGACATAACCGCGCGCATCGTGGCGCCCAAGCTCTCCGATTACCTGGGCCAGCAGGTCGTGGTCGAGAACCGCGCCGGCGCCGCAAGCATGATCGGCAGCGAGCTCGTCGCGCGCTCCGCGCCCGACGGCTACACGCTGCTCATGGGCATCAGCACGCTCGCCATCAACCCGGCCGTGTACCGCAAAGTGCAGTACGACGCGCTGAAGGACCTCGCGCCCATCTCGCAGGTGGTTACGCTGTCCAACGTGCTGGTGACGCACCCGTCGCTCCCCGTGGAGAACGTGAAGGAGCTGATCGCATTCGCCAAGGCCCGGCCCAATCAGATCAACTTCGCGTCGGCCGGCGTCGGGAGCAATCCCCATCTGACCATGGAGCTGTTTCTGGCGATGACCGGCCTGAAGATGTCCCACGTACCCTACAAGGGCTCGGGTCGGGGAATTGTGGACGTGCTGGCGGGACACGTGCCGGTGATGACGCCCGCCGTTCCCACCGCCCTGCCGTACATCAAGAGCGGACGGCTCCGGGCGCTCGGAGTGAGCGGCGCGAAGCGCTCCAATGCCGCGCCGGACATCCCCACGCTCGCCGAGGCCGGCGTGCCCGGCTACGAAGCAACCCAGTGGTTCGGGATACTCGCGCCCGCCGCAACGCCGCGCGCCATCGTAGACCGGTGGCACAAGGAAACGGTGCGGGCGCTGAAGGCCCCGGAGGTGCGGGACCGTCTCGTCGCCAACGGTGCCGACCCGGTCGGCAGCACGCCCGAGGAGTTCGCGGCCTACCTCAAGTCCGAAACGATCAAATGGGCGAAGGTCGTGAAGGCCGTAGGCCTCAAGCCCGAGTAGCTGCGACGGCAGGCATGAACCGCGCCCGAGCCGCCCCACGCCGGGACAGCCGATCAGCGCGAGCGGCCGGTCAAGACTTCTGGTAGGTGCCGATGAGCTCGGCTTTCTCCAGCACGTGGCCCTTCATCGCCCGCTCGAGATCACTCTTGGACGCCTTGCCCAGGTCCGGCAATACGACGTCGAGCGCGTAGAGCTTGTGAAAATAACGATGGCGCCCGACGGGTGGGCACGGTCCGCCGTAGCCAGTGCGCTGCCAGTCGTTGAATCCTTCCAAGGTTCCCTTGGGCAGCTCAGCCGGTTTGACGGCTTCCTTCAGGCCCGTGGCCGTTGGCGGAATGTTGTAGAGCACCCAGTGCACCCACGTCATTTTCGGCGCCCTGGGGTCCGGCGCATCGGGATCGTCGACGATCAGCACCAGGCTTTTCGTGCCTGCGGGAAGTCCGGACCACGCGAGCGGCACCGATACATCCTCGCCTTGGCACGTGTAGCGACTGGAAATCGCTCCGTTGTGTGTAAATGCCGGTGAACCCAGCGTGAACGCCATGATCGCTGCTCCGGTAACACAGCCCACGAGATCACAGTTTCTCCATTTTATCATCAGCCGTCGGCGTCGTACCCAGGCAGCACCCGCGCGTCGATCAGGCACACGCCGCCGGCTTGTACCGTCTCGATCCCCTTCCGGATGGCCGGCAGCACGTCGGCCGGCTGCGTGACCGGGCCGATGCCCGTCGCGCCCTGCGCGCGCGCCATCGCGGCGAGATCGATGTCGGGGTCGCCGATGCGCTGGCCGATCCACCGGTTCTCCGGCGGGCGGCCGCGCGCGATGGCGACGCGCTCCTGGTGCAGCTCGTCGTTGAAGAACGAACGGTTGTTGCAGACGATCATGAGGCACGGGATCCGGTAGTGGACGGCGGTCCAGATCGTCGTGTTCGCCATCAGGAAGTCGCCGTCGCCGAGCACGCCGATCGGCAGGCGCCCGCTGCCCTTCAGCGCGAGCGCGGCGCCCACCGTGATTCCCGGCCCCGAGCCCACGCCCCCGCCGCCTTCCGCGCCGAGGTAATCGAGCGGATGCCGGAAACGGACGTAGCCGCCGTGCCAGCCGATGGGCAGGTGCGTGTAGCAGACCTCGAGGCCCCGGGTGGCGGCGTGCAGCGCATCGCCGACCCCGCGCAATGACACCGCGTCGTCCGCTGCTTTCGGCAGGCGCACCTCCGGCGCCGCCGGCACCGCCGCCGTGCGTGCCTTCACCGCTTCGAGCAGCAGCGGCACGGCGGCCTCCGGCTCGCACATCAGGTACGCGTCCACCGGCGGCATCGCCTGGTAGTCCATGCTCCAGCCGCGATGGTTGTGGGCATCGCACGAGACCTGGATGATCTTCGCCGTCACCGGCTTCGCCCCGTAGGCCTGCTTGAGCGTCCCGGCGAGATCGAGCCAGTCGAGGGACAGGATCACGTCGGCCTCCGCGATGAACTTCTGCAAATCGGCGGAGAGCCGGTTCGCCGCCGGGCCCACGTGCAGGCGGTGGTCGGTCGGAAACGCCGCCGCCATCTTCAAATTGGTGAGCGCGCGCAGGTTGAGCTTCTCGGCGAGCGCCACGCGCGCCTTCCAGCCTTCGACGCTGCGTGTGCAGCGGCCCGCGAACATGATCGGATTCTTCGCGCCGGAGAGGAGCTGCGCGGCGGCCGCGACGGTGCCGGGATCGGGGCGCACCGGCGGGGGCGCGGCGTAGCGGGCGATGTCCGGCATCACCGGCAGCGGCCCGATCTTTTCCTCCTGCATCGCGATGTCGAGATTGACGTACACGGGACCCCGCGGCGCGGTCTGCGCGATCTGGGATCCGCGCAGGACGGCTTCCAGCGCGGCCGCCACCGATCCCGGCTGGTTGTCCCACTTGGTGTAGTCGCGGATCAGCGCGCCCTGGTCGGAGGCGGTGTGGATCCAGTCGATCCAGGGCCGGCGCTTCATCGCGTCCCACGGGCCGGTCGCGCCCATGATCAGGATCGCCGCGCGGTCGCACCACGCGTCGAATATCGCCATGGTCGCGTGCATCAGCCCGACGTTGGAATGCAGGGCCGCGGCCATCATCTGCCCGGACGCCTTCCAGTAGCCGTGGGCGATGGCGACCGCGTTCTCGTCGTGGATCGAAAGCACCATCTGCGGGTCGCGGTTGCCGAGATAATTGACGATGCTGTCGTGAAGGCCGCGGTAGCTCGCGCCGGGGTTCAGCGCGATGTAGCGGATCCCGAGCTCGCGCAGCACCGCGGCGACCGCGTCGCTGCCCCAGAATTCGGCGCTTTCCTTCGATCGCACCGGCGCGTCGTGGGCGATGGCGCTGGATAGGTTCTTGCTGGCGTTCATCGATGTCCCTGGAGATGTGATGTGCGCTGCCGATTCGCGGTCCCGCGGCATTGTATCCTGTCCCGTGTCCCGGGGGGCTCGTTTGCGGCGCCCGGTGCCGCGCCGGGCCCGGAAGGCGGATGCTATGATAACCGCAGGTGCGCGACAAGAAAGCGTTCAACCGGTGACCGGCGGGCGACGTAGAGTTCTCGTAATCTGCGTAGTAGTACTGGTGGTACTTGCGCCGCAGGCCGTTGCAGCCAGTTTCGCCCCGGACACTTTCGTGCGCAACGACATCGTCACGGAGCCGACACCGAAGAATTTCTCGGTGTGCCATGCCGGCACCTGCACCATCGTCACCCAGGCCGGCTTGGATGCGGTACAGTGGTCGAAAATTACAGCGGTGTTTGAGACACCTGCTCGCGACGCGCGGGAAGAGCGTGCCCGTATAGCAGAGGCCATTGCCCGTTTCGAAACCATTGTCGGGGCGATCACCGACACTTCCGACGACCGGGCCGGGAACCGGCGCGGCGAGAAATGGTGGAGCCAGATGGATTGCATAGACGAGTCCACCAATTCGACGACTTATCTGCGAATTCTTGCCGGCTCGGGGCTGCTCAGGTGGCACCAGGTTGAAGCCCGGGTAACCCGGGGATTTTTTCTGCTCGGCTGGCCGCATACGGCCGCCGTCGTGAGCGAATCGCAGACGGGCGCGGAGTGGGTGGTGGATTCGTGGTTTCATGACAACGGCCGGCCGCCCGAGATCGTGCCGCTCGAACTGTGGAAGACGGGCTGGCGGCCGGCGCAGCCGAAATAGACGCGGGATACCCGGGGTCGGGACCGACATGAACTCCGGCCAGCGATGCGTGCCGCGGTATTTTGCCCTTTGCATCGCGCTGCTGTTGCCGCAGTGCGTTGCTGCGCAAAGCGCGGAGCATCAAACTGCGGCGATCGCTTCAGCGCACCCGCTGGCCACCGCGGCCGGCCACGAGATGCTCGAGCGCGGCGGCAACGCCTTCGATGCGGCCGTGGCAGTTGCGGCGGTGCTCGCGGTGGTGGAGCCCTATTCGTCGGGACTGGGCGGTGGCGGTTTCTGGCTGCTGCACCGGGAACGCGACAAACGCCAGGTGATGGTGGATGCGCGGGAAACGGCGCCGGGCGGCGTGAAGCGGGGGTTGTATCTCGACCGCGACGGCAAGCCAATCCGTGGCGCGACCACGCGGGGTGGCGCCGCAGCGGCGATACCGGGCACTCCCGCGGCGCTGGTTCACATCGCCGGGCGCTACGGCGCGTTGCCGCTCGCGGATACGCTGGCGCCGGCCATCCGCCATGCGCGCGACGGCTTCGAGGTAGACGAGCGCTATGCCCGCATAGCCAAGTTGCGGGAGCCGCTGCTACAGAACGGGGCCGGAACCGCCGGGATCTTTCTCGATGGCAACCGCGCGCCACGGACGGGTTGGCTCTTGCGGCAGCCGGAATTGGCCCGCACCTTGAAACGGCTCTCGCAGAGGGGGCACGGCGGGTTTTACGAGGGCGCCGTCGCCCGCGCGCTCGTCGAATCGGTGAACCGGGCGGGCGGGGTGTGGCAGCCGTCCGATCTCGTGAACTACCGGGTGATCGAGCGGGCTCCGCTGCGCTTCCAGTACCGCGGCGCGACTATTACGACCGCAGGCTTGCCATCCGCGGGCGGCATTGCGCTCGCCCAGTGCCTCAACACGCTCGAGCGCTTCGATCTCTCGGACGGCCGGGAGACCGCAACCGCCCACCTCGTGATCGAAGCCCTGCGGCGCGCTTTCCATGACCGCGCGCTGCATCTCGGCGACAGCGATTTCGTCGCGGCGCCGGTGGAGCGGCTGACGAGCAAGGCCTATGCAGCGTCGAGGGCCGCGACCATCAGTCCGTCTTCCGCCACGCGCAGCGAGGCGCCGGGGCAGGACCCGGTCGCCGCGGCGGGCAGCGGAAATACCACGCATCTGTCGGTGGTGGATGCCGAAGGCAACCGCGTCGCGGCCACGCTCACCATCAATCTGTTGTTCGGCGCGGGCATCGTCGCGGACGGGACGGGCGTGCTTCTCAACAACGAGATGGACGATTTCACGCTGCGACCGGATGTCCCGAACTCTTTCCGCCTGCGCGGCGGGGATGCCAACGCCATCGCGCCCGGCAAACGCCCGCTGTCCAGCATGACGCCGGCTTTCGTCGAGGACGGCAAGGGGGTACTGGTGCTCGGCGCGCCGGGCGGCCCGCGCATCGTGAGCCAGGTGCTGCTCGCGATACTCGATTACCTGCACGCGCCGGTGGTTGATCTGCAGCGACTGGTGGGCGCGCCGCGCTACCACCACCAGTGGTGGCCGGACCGCGTCGAGATCGAGCCGGA
>JACOVL010000140.1 GCA_016177355.1 Betaproteobacteria bacterium
GCCACGGCGCGTCGTGGCGCAGGATGGCGATCATGCGGTCGATGATCGCCTGCCGCTCGGGCGAGTTCGGCATGTTCTTCATCCGCTCGAACAGCCGGTCGTACTCCGGGTTCTCGTAATTGCCGGCGTTCTCGCCCTGGTTCTTCACCTTGCCCTGCGGCCCGTGCAGCAGGAACAGGAAATTTTCCGGGTCGGGGTAGTCGGCGTGCCAGCCCCATTCGAAGATCTGCGCGTTGCCCTTGCGGATCTTGTCCTGGAAGCGGTTGTAATCGGTGTCGCGGATGACGAGCTGGACGTTGAGCTTCTCGAACTGCTTGCGCGTCCAGTCGAGCATGGATTTCGCGTCCACGCTGCGCGCGGTGACGTCGAAATTGAGCACCAGCGGCGCGCCGGTCTTCGCATCCGCGCCGTTCGGATAGCCGGCCTCTGCGAGCAGCTGCTTCGCCGCTTCGATGGATTTGCGCGCGGGCGCTCTTCCGTCCCAGTCGTACACCACCGGGTTGACGCCCTCCTTGCCGCCGCGGTAACCGAAGATGCCCGGCGCGATCGGCCCCTGCGCCGGGATGCCGCGTCCGTTCTGGAAGATCGAGATGTACTCCTCGTAATCCACGGCGATGGAGATCGCCTGCCGCAGCTTGCGCGCCCGCTCGCGGCTTCTCTCGTCCGGCCCGCCCCCCACGATGGGGTCGAGCATGTTGAACCCCATGTAGAAGGTCGAGACGGCGACGGAAGTGGACAGGCGTATCCCCTGCTTCTCCATCGCCTCGGTCACGACTGCGTCGCCGCGGCTCGACAGCTGCACCGCCTGGTCGAAGGTGTCCGAGGTAATGCCCGACCTGTCGTAATAGCCCTGCAGGAACTTGTTCCAGTACGGGATGCCCTCCTTCTCCAGGCTGAACACCGCCTTGTCGATGAACGGCAGCGGCTTGCCGGCGTCCTTCAGCAGCCCCTTCGCCGCGTCTCCCGGCTCGCCCTCGGCCGGATAGGTCTCGCCGTGGTAGTTGGGATTGCGCTCCAGCACCATCACGCGGTTGGGGTCGTTCTCGGCGAGCATGTAGGGGCCGGTGCCGACCGGGTACCAGTCGAGCGTCAGGTTCTTTTCCGCCATGCCGGGCTGGCCGAAGAAGCGGTCCACCTCCGGCGGCACCGGCGCGAAGAACGGCATCGCGAGCCAGTACAGGAATTGCGGATACTGGCCCTTGATCCGGATGCGGTAGGTATGGTCGTCCACGACCTCGACGCCGGCGAGCGGATACCGGCTCAAATCGAGCCACGCGTCCTTGCCCGACCTGGCCGTCAATTCCTCGCTGGCGCGCTTGAGCGCCTCGGCGTACTCCTTCAGGCCCACGATGTAATCGGCCATCAACCCGAAGATCGGGGAATGCAGACGCGGGTGCGCGAGCCGCTTGATCTGGTGCTCGAAGTCGCGCGCGTTCAACTCGCGCGTGCCGGTCTCCCTGAAGTCGGCCAGCTTGTACTTGTCCGCGACGGCGGCGCGCGTCAGCCCGTGATAGAGCGGATGGCCGCCGGCATCGCGCGCGAACGCCGGGTGCGGTTGGTAGCGGATGCCGCGCCGGATGCGCACTTCATACACGGTGTAGGCGATGTCCCGCTGCGCGGCCCCGGCCGGCAGGCGCCGGCCCCGGCCGTCGTAATACCGCGGCTCGGGCACGGCCGCGGCGGTTAGCGGAACCAATTCGTACGGCCGCTTGAGATAGTGATATTGCAGCGGCGGCTCGTAGATCTGCGCCGTGAAGGTGATCTCGTTCGAGCTGTAGGACTGGACCGGATCGAGGTGCTTGGGGCGCTCGGAGAACGAGGAATACAGGATGTTGGCGCCCGCGTCCGAGGCGGGGTACGGGTCGTTCCACGGCGCGCCGCCGCATCCGGCGGCGAACGCGACCGCGATCAGCGCTGCGCGGCGGGTATCGGCCAGCATCGGCGCAAAGTGTAGCCTATAATGGCGCAAAAATGCTCCCCGGCGCCGGGGCGCGACGGGGAATACCCATGGGCTTTCTGCAAGACAAGAAAATTCTCATCACCGGCCTGCTCTCCAACCGCTCGATCGCCTACGGCATCGCCCGGGCGCTCGCGCGCGAGGGCGCGACGCTCGCGTTCACTTACCAGAACGAGGACATCAGGGACCGCGTCGCGTCGCTCGCCCGGGAGTTCGGCGCCGCGCCGGTGCTGCCCTGCGACGTGGCCGAGGACGGGCAGATCCACGCCCTGTTCGCGGCCCTCGGCGGGCACTGGAACGGGCTCGACGGCATCGTGCACTCGATCGCCTACGCCCCGCGCGAGGCGCTCAAGGGGGAACTGCTCGACGGGCTTACGCGGGAGGCGTTCCGCGTCGCGCACGATGTCAGCTCCTACAGCTTCGCCGCGCTGGCGAAGGCCGGGCTGCCGATGATGGAGGGGCGGAACAGCGCGCTGCTGACCCTCACCTATCTCGGCGCCGCGCGCTCGGTGCCCAATTACAACGTAATGGGGCTCGCCAAGGCAAGCCTGGAAGCCAACGTGCGCTATCTCGCCCGCAACCTGGGGCCGAAGGGGATACGGGTCAACGGCATCTCGGCGGGCCCGATCAAGACGCTGGCCGCCGCCGGCATCAGCAACTTCGGCAAGAAGCAGAAAATCGTCGAGGAAGTCGCGCCGCTGCGGCGCAACGTGACCATCGATGAGGTCGGCAACGCCGCGGCGTTCCTGATGAGCGATCTCGCCAGCGGCATCACCGGCGAGATCACCTACGTGGATTGCGGGTTCAATACGACGGTCGGGGGCAATGGCGCCGACGGGTGAAACAATCAACGTGAGGGCGGGAGTGCGGGAGAGCGATAATCCATCTTACGATCTCCCGATCTCGCGATCTCCCGGCTTTACCGGTCCTTCTTCTCCAGCGCTTCCTTGCTGATCCTGATCCTGGCCTGCTGCTTCAGGCTCGCGATATAGGCCGCCAGTTGCTCCTGTCCCAGCACCTGGCGCAATGAATCGGCCATGGACCTGCGTCTGTCGTCCGGCACGTCGGCCGGCTCGGTGACGCGGGCGATCCGCAGCAGCGTATAGCCGCCCTGCGGTCCCTCGACGCCGGCGTACGCCGGCAGCTTCGAGGCGTCCGCGCGGAACAGCGCCCGCAGCACCGGCTCGGTCAGATCCTTGTGGTCGGAGCGGCTGACCGTCTGCGGGGCACCCCAGGCGATCCGCGCATCCTTGCCTTGCCGCAACTGCTCGAGCTGGCTGCGTCCCTCCTGCGCCGCCAGCCGCGCCGCCTCGCGCAGCGTGAGCTTTTTCTCGATCGCCGCGCGCACTTCCGCGAAAGGCGGCATGCTCGCCGGCTTGTGCTCGAGGACGCGCGCCGCAACCAGCGTGTTCGGCGCGACGTCGATCGCCTCGGTGTTGCGGCGGTTCTTGAGCACGTCGTCGGAGAAGATCGCGGCGAGCAGCTTGGGGTTGTTGAGCAGCGGGTCGTCCGCCTGCCCGCGGGTGATCCAGCCGCTCTGCCGCGGCGCGATTTTGGCGAGTTCCGCCGCCGGCTTGAGGCTCTCCGACTGCTCGTAGACCAGGTTGTTGAAATTGTCCGCGACTTCGGCGAAACGCTTTTGCGCGGCCTGGCGCTTCAACTCGAGCTCGATCTCGTTTCTCCCCGCCTGCGGCCCGGGGTCCTTCGGCGCCGTCAGCAGGATATGGCTCGCGCGCCGCTCCTCCGCCGTCTGCCCCTTCGCGCCC
Organism: Betaproteobacteria bacterium; assembly: GCA_016177355.1. GTDB lineage: Bacteria > Pseudomonadota > Gammaproteobacteria > Burkholderiales > SG8-41 > SG8-41. Next base: position 3,724 of record JACOVL010000140.1, read on the forward strand.
GCAACGGGCCGCTTGCCGGTCAGCTTGATGATGTGGAAACCGAATTCGGTGGCGACCAGGGGACCGATCTCACCTTCCTTGAGCCTGAAGACCGCGTCCTCGAACGGCCTGGCCATCGCGCCCTTGCCGAAGAACCCGAGATCCCCGCCCCTCTCCGCGGAGCCGGGGTCCTGGGAATGCTTGCGGGCCAGCGCCTCGAAGCTGCCGGGGGCCTTGCGCAGCTCGCCGAGGATGCGCTCGGCCCGCTTCTGCGCCTCGTCCCGCTCCTTCTTCACCCCCACCACCTGCCGCTGATAGGCGCCTTCCAGTTCCTCGCGGCCGATCTGCGCCTGCGGCAGGAGCGCGTCGACCGACAGGGCGATGTACTCGACCCGCACCCGCTCGGCGACCTGGAACTCGCCCGGGTTGGCGTCGTAGTACTGCTTCGCGGCCGCGGCATCGAGCTTGACCTGCCCGAGGTAGCGGTCCGCGGGAATCGCGTACGTGCTCACCTCGCGGCTCTGTCCGGCGAGCCGCGCCAGGCGGTCGGCGACGGTGCGCGGCACGAAATAGTTGTCGCCGTAGCCGTCGGTGAGATGCCGCAGGATCAGGTCCTGGCGCACCCGCGCCTCGAACGCCGCGCGGTTCATGCCCTCGGCCTTGAGATACATGTCGTAGCGGTTGATCGAAAACTTGCCGGACTCGTCATTGAACACGGGCATTCCGCCGATGGCGCCCTGCAGCTGCTCGTCGCTCACCGCCATGCCGCCGGCGAGGGCCCGCTCGAGCAGCAGACGGCGCTGGACCAGGCCCTCCAGCGTGGCGTAGCGCAGCTCCGGATTGTCGAGCATTGCGGGATCCACGCGCCCTTGCGCCAGGCGCTGCAGGAGTTGCTGCCGCTGGCGCAACGCCTGGTCGAACTCCTGCTGCGAGATGCCGTGGCCCCCGACCTCCGCCACCGTCTGGCTGCCGCCGCCGCCCCGGAAATAGGTGTCGATGCCGAAGAACGCGAACGGCAGGAAGATGACCGCCAGGACGACCTGGATCAGCCGCTTGTGCCGGGTGACGAAATCAAACATTTCTTTCTCGGATACTGGCGGAGCGGACGGGACTCGAACCCGCGACCTCCGGCGTGACAGGCCGGCATTCTAACCGACTGAACTACCGCTCCAA
>JACOVL010000145.1 GCA_016177355.1 Betaproteobacteria bacterium
ACCAGGGCGAGAACGCCGGCAATTACGAGAACCCGGAGTACGACCGGCTGTTCGAGCGGATGAAGAACATGCCGAACTCGCCCGAGCGGCAGGCGATCATCGACCGCATGATCGCCATCCTGCGCCACGACGCGCCGTGGCTGTGGGGCTTCCATCCCAAGGACTACGCGCTGTCCCACGCCTGGCTCGGTAACCTCAAGGCCAACAAGATCGCGTACAACACCGTCAAATACCAGCGCGTGGATACGGCGCTGCGCGAGCAGAAGCGGCGCGAGTGGAACCCGGCGGTGCTGTGGCCGTTCGGCCTGCTGGCGGCTCTGCTCGCGGCGTTCACCGCGCCGGCGGTGCTCGCCTACCTCCGGCGCGAGCGCAGCGCGGGGCGAGCATGATCGCCTACATCCTGCGCCGCATCGCCTACGCGATGCCGATACTGATCGGCGTCAACGTCGTCACTTTCCTGCTGTTCTTCACCGTCAACACGCCCGACGACGTGGCGCGCATGCACTTGGGCCTGAAGCGCGTCACGCCAGAGGCCATCGCCAAGTGGAAAGCCGAGCGCGGATATGATAAACCTTTGTTTTATAACGATAAATCAACAGGCAGCGGGCGGCTCACCAACACCGTCTTCTACGAGAAGTCGGTGCGCATGTTCGCCCTCGATTTCGGCGCCGCCGACGACGGGCGCGACATCGCGCGCGAGATCGGGGCCCGCATGTGGCCGAGCCTCGCGGTGGCGGTTCCGGTGTTCGCCGTCGGGCTGCTGGCGTACATCGCGTTCGCGCTCGTCGTCGCGTTCTTCCGCGCGACCTACATCGATTTCTGGGGCGTGGTGATCTGCGTGGCGATGATGTCGGTCTCGGCCATGTTCTACATCATCGGCGGGCAGTACCTGGTGAGCAAGCTGTGGCACCTGGTGCCGATCTCGGGTTACCAGGGCGGGCTGGACGCCGCGAAGTTCCTCCTGCTGCCGGTGGCGATCGGCGTCATCGGCGGGCTCGGCGGGGCGACGCGGCTCTACCGCACGTTCTTCCTCGAGGAAATCGGCAAGGACTACGTGCGCACGGCGCGCGCAAAGGGCCTGTCGGAGGCGGCGGTGCTGTACCGGCACGTGCTGAGAAACGCCATGATCCCGATCCTCACCGGCGCGGTGGTGGCGATCCCGACGCTGTTCATGGGGAGCCTCCTCACCGAATCCTTCTTCGGCATACCCGGGCTCGGCAGCTACACCATAGACGCCATCCGTTCCCAGGACTTCGCCATCGTGCGCTCGATGGTGTTCATCGGCTCGGCTCTCTACATCGCCGGCCTGCTGCTGACCGACATCTCGTACACGCTGGTCGACCCGCGCGTGAGGTTCGAGTGATGCCGTTCAAGCCCGTCCTCCTGTGGACCGACGCGCTGGTGTGGCTGCTCGCCGCCGCGGTGATCGTCTTCGCGCTCTACGTGCGCCGGCACGAGCACCTGTCCGAGCCGTGGCGGCGCGTGACGCACAGCGCGAGCGGCATGGTCGGCCTGGTGGCGCTGTCGGTGTTCGTGGCGGTCGGGCTGCTCGACTCGCTGCATTTCCGGCCGCGGCTGGCGGCGCAGCCGGCCGGCGCCAGGGCGGCGTACGCGGTGGACGTGCTGAGCGTGATGGACGTGCTGTGCGAGCCGTTGCGCAAGCGGACCGAGAAGACCTACTCGGCGCCGTTCGCCACCGGGCTTTACGCCAAGGAAACGGTGGAGCGCGCCGACGGGAGCGCGGTGCGCGAGCACCCGCGCCTGAAGCACGGCGGGGCGCACCTCAAGGACCCGCAGCGGGATTTCGCGCAGGACGTCGCCAGGCGCGGGCTGGCCGGCGCGGCCGGCGGCGCGGCGCTGTGGATCGCGCTCGCGGCGCTGCTCGGCGCGCTGCTGGCGCGGCGGCACGGCGCCCGCATCGGTGATGTCTGGCGCCGCATCTGGCGCGGCGAGACGGAGGTGCCGTGGCACGCGGTCCTGCTGACGCTGCTGGCCCTGCTGCTCGTGGCCGGGCCGGCCCTCACCCTCGGCGCGAAGTACCACGTGCTCGGTACCGACAAGGTCGGCCAGGACGTTTTCTACCAGGCGCTGAAGAGCGTCCGCACCGGCCTCGTGATCGGCACGCTCACCACCCTGGTGATGCTGCCGTTCGCCATCGCGCTCGGCATCATGGCCGGCTACTTCGGGGGGGTGATCGACGACGTGATCCAGTACGTCTATACCACCCTCAACTCGATCCCGGGCGTGCTGCTGATCGCCGCCGCGGTGCTGATGATGCAGGTCTATATCGACACCCATCCCGACCTCTTCACCACTTCGGCCGAGCGCGCCGACTTCCGGCTGCTCGCCCTGTGCGCCATCCTCGGGGTGACGACCTGGACCGGCCTGTGCCGGCTGCTGCGCGGGGAGACGCTGAAGCTGAAGGGGCTCGAGTACATCCAGGCGGCGCACGCTTTCGGCGTGCGTCACGCGCGCGTCCTCTTGCGCCACGTGCTGCCCAACGTGACGCATATCGTGCTGATCTCGGTGGTAATGGAATTCAGCGGGCTGGTGCTGGCGGAGGCGGTACTGTCCTACGTCGGTGTCGGCGTGGACCCTTCGATGATCAGCTTCGGCACCATGATCAACAACGCGCGGCTCGAGATGGCGCGCGAGCCGATGGTGTGGTGGTCGCTCGCCGCGGCGTTCGTGTTCATGTTCGTGCTGGTGCTCGCGGCGAACCTCTTCGCCGACGCGGTGCGCGACGCCTTCGACCCGCGCATCCGCGTGCGCGCGCTCACGCCCGGGCGGCTGCGCCGGCTTGCCGCTCAAAAGGCGTGACCAGTGACTAGATCGGACGACCATCCATTGCTGAGCGTTCGCGATCTCAGAACGTGGCTCGATACCGGCGGCGCGCCGGTGCGCGCGGTGGACGGCGTGTCGTTCGACGTCGCACGCGGGGAGACCTACGCGCTGGTTGGCGAATCGGGCTGCGGCAAGACCATGACCGCGCTCTCGGTGATGCGCCTGCTGCCCGACGCCGGGCATATCGTGGGCGGCGCGGTCGAGCTCGACGGCCAGGACCTGCTGCGGCTGCCGGAAGCCGAGATGCGCAACGTGCGCGGCCGGCGCATCGCGATGATTTTCCAGGAGCCCATGCTCTCGCTCAACCCGGTGATGACGGCGGGCGAGCAGGTCGC
>JACOVL010000010.1 GCA_016177355.1 Betaproteobacteria bacterium
CGATCCGATGGTGCGGTTGGCGGCGATATCGCGCGCGGCGGCTAAGAGCCCGCGACGACGGCGAGCTTGTTATCGACCGATTTCACGCCCGCCACGGCGGCCGCGATTTTCCCGGCCATCTAGGATACGCCAGGCTGAAAATAATTCCTGAAGTCACCGATCTTTCCCCGCCGCCTCCAGTATGGTGGTAATGCCGCGTACGATGTCGTCGAGCGGCAGGGACGGCGCATCCTTCTCCCGCGGCAGGGGAGGCACGTGCAGGAAGCCGGCCCGGAAGCGGTGCTTGCCCGTTGCGGCGAGGTGCATGAGGCCGTAGAAGACGTGGTTGCAGACGAAGGTGCCGGCGCTCATCGAGAGTTCCGCGGGCAATTCCTCGGCATGAAGCGCCGCCACCGCGGCCCGCACCGGCAGTGTCGCGAGATAGGCGGCCGGGCCGCCCGGGATGACGGGCGTATCCATCGGCTGCGCGCCGTCGTTATCGGGTATGCGCGAGTCCTGCACGTTGACCGCGACGCGCTCGACGCGCAACACGGCGCGCTCCCCAGCCTGTCCGACGCACAGCACGACGTCCGGTTTCGCCCGCAGGATCGCGGCTTCCAGCGCGACGAGCGAGCGCGTGTAGGAGGTCGGCAGCCCGGCGGTCACGATCTCCACCGCGCCGATACGCGCGGGCAGCCGCCGCACCGCCTCGATGGAGGCGTTGATTTCCTCGCCACCGAACGGCTCGAACCCGGTCACCAGGGCTTTCATGGGTGAATGACGACTCGCGCCATTCGCCGCGTCACCCGCCACCGTCCGGGCCGCGATAGGTGCAGGACTGCCCGAGCGAATCGCGGCGGACGGTGACGCGGGCAAGGCCGGGCAGCCTGGTCGCGAGCCGGTCCCAGATCCAGAGCGCAAGGCACTCGAGGCTGGGATTATTTAATCCTTTGATTTCATTGAGTAATTTATGATCGAGTTGCTTGCGCAGCACCCCGCAGGCGCGTTCGACCCGCGCCAGGTCGGCGACGAATCCGTGCGGCGGGCGCGGCGCGCCGCGGATCGCGACTTCGGCGCGGAACGAGTGGCCGTGCATGCCGCGGTACTTGTGGCCGCGCGGCATGCTCTTGAAGCGGTGCGCCGCGTCGAAGCCGAACGCGTAGGAGATTTCGACGACGGGGGCGCCGCCGCGCCGTGTCCCGCGCGCGCTCATGGGATGCCGATCAGCTTGTGGACTTGCAGCGAGAGCCGCCAGCGCGGTCGCCGCTTGCAGTAGTCCACGGCGAGCCGCGTGTTGCGCGCACGGCGCGGGCCGTCCATCGGCTGCAGGAAGAAGTGGTCGAAAGCGAGGCCTTCGTAGCGGCCCGGCTCGGCGCCGCGCTGCGGATAGACGAGCTTCAGCTCGTCGCCGCGCGTGAGGACGAGCGGCGCCCGCGCCTTGGGGCTCACGCAGATCCAGTCCAGGCCCGGGGGCGGGGCGAGCGTGCCGTTGGTCTCGATGGCGATGCGAAAGCCCTTTGCGTGCAGCGCGGCAACGAGCGCGCGGTCGAGCTGCAGCAGGGGCTCGCCGCCGGTGCAGACGACGAAACGGGAAGCCTTGGCGCGCGCGGGCCAGTGCACCGCGACTGTTTTGGCCAGCGCCGCGGCGCTCCGGAATTTTCCCCCGCCGGGGCCGTCGGTGCCGGCGAAATCGGTGTCGCAGAACCGGCAGACCGCCGTCGCGCGGTCCCGCTCGCGCCCCGACCACAGGTTGCAGCCCGCGAAGCGCAGGAACACCGCCGGCGCGCCGGTGTTCGCGCCTTCGCCCTGCAGCGTGTAGTAGATTTCCTTGACCGCGTACATAGGGGAAGTATAACGGCTCGACTTGCAAGAAGGACTGATGCGCGATACTTGCCCTGTATGGTATAAGGTTCGCTCCCGTCAAGTCAGCCGTGTTTGGCGATAAATCCATGGAGGAACATGCTCGCTCGAAATGATTTCAACAAGCGGCCGGCCGGAGCCATGGCCGGCCTGGTTTTCACCGGTTGCAGCCCGGCAGGCGCCGCGCCGGCCCGGACGCCGGGGCAGGCGCGAACGAAACCGGCCGGCCGCCGCCGCGAGGTGGTGGTTTCCGGCCGCCGCGTGAAGACCATCGACGTCCACGCGCACTGCGTGATCCCGGAAGCCATGAAACTGCTGGGCCTGAAGCTGGAACACCAGCGCGGGCCCGGGATAGAGGAGGTGGGGGCCCGCCGCATCCGCGAGATGGACGCGCAGGGCATAGACATGGAGGCGCTCAGCATCAACCCGCACTGGTACCGGGCGGAGCGCGACCTCGCGGCCGAGGTGATCAGGATCCAGAACGAACGGCTCGCCGGGATGTGCGCGGCGCACCCGGACCGTTTCGTCGCCTTTGCATCGGTCGCGCTGCAGTACCCGGATCTCGCCGTGCAGCAGCTCGTGGACGGCGTGAAGAAGCTCGGGCTGCGCGGCGCCGCCGTCGGCGCGAGCGTCGCCGGACTGGAGTTTTCCGACCCGAAGTTCCACCCGTTCTGGGCGAAAGCCGAGGAGCTGGGAGTGCTCATCTTCATCCATCCGCAGAGCACCCCGGATCTCGCGCGGCGCCTGAAGGGCAACGGCTGGCTCGCGAACACCATCGGCAACCCGCTGGACACCACCATTGCGCTCTCGCACCTGATCTTCGAGGGGACGCTCGACTGCTTTCCCGGCTTGAAGATCTGCGCGGCCCACGGCGGCGGCTACCTGCCGTCCTACGCGCCGCGCTCGGACCATAGCCTCCGCGTCGCGCCGGAGATGGACACCGGCGTCAAGCTGAAGAAAAAACCGACGGAATATTTGAAGAGCCTGTATTACGACACGCTCGTGTTCACGTCCGAGGCGCTGCGGCACCTGGCCGCGGAGGTCGGCTCGAGCCAGCTCGTCATCGGCACCGACCACCCGATCCCGTGGCAGAGCGAGTCGGTGGACCACATCCTCAACGCGCCGGGCTTCAGCGACGGGGAGAGAATCGCGATGCTCGGCGGGACCGCCGCCAGGCTGCTCGGCATCAAAACGTGAGGCAGTGTCAGGGAATTGATTGCGCTCGCCCGGGCGGCGCAGGTCACGCCTTGGGTGCTACGGACAGACATGGCTTCCCCTTTGATGTGGAACGGCTGCCTATTTCTGCCACGAATCGCGCAGCGTCACCGCGCGGTTGAACTTCGGCAAGCCGGGCCTGGAGTCCACGCGGTCGGCGACGAAGTAGCCGTGGCGCTCGAACTGGAAGCGTTCCTCGGGCTTCGCATCTCTTAGCGCCGGCTCGAGCTGCGCGGCGATCACTTTCTTCGAATCCGGGTTCAGGTCCTGCAGGAAATCCCGGTCTCCCGTTCCGGGATGCGGGACCTTGAACAGGCGGTCGTAGAGCCGCACCTCGGCGGCGCAGGCGCGCTTCGCGCTCAGCCAGTGGATATTGCCCTTGACCTTCACTTTCTCCGCGCCGGGCGTGCCCGACCGGGTGCCGGGATCGTGCTGGCAGCGCACCGTGAGGTGGCCCTCATTATCCCTTTGGTAGCCGGTGCACTCGACGACGTAGCCGTAGCGCAGGCGCACCTTGTTGCCGGGATAGAGACGGAAGTAA
>JACOVL010000020.1 GCA_016177355.1 Betaproteobacteria bacterium
ACGCGCACCTGTGTTTGAGCGTATCGGCGAGCGCGTCGCCGGGAACGTCCAGAAATGGCTTCCGGACCCGTTTCTGTTCGCGATCCTGCTCACATTCATCGCCCTCGTCATGGGCATGTTCATTGCCAGCAAGACTTCGGGGGAGATGGTGCAATACTGGTACAGGGGATTCTGGACCCTGCATACCTTCGCCATGCAGATGGTCCTGATTCTCGTCACGGGTTACGTGCTGGCGCACGCGCCGTTCATCCGGCCGGCACTGGACCGGATCGCCGACCTGCCCAGGACCGGCGCGCAGGGAGTGGTGCTGGTCACGGTGCTGTCGCTCGTCTTTTCCTGGATCAACTGGGGCTTCGGGCTCGTCATCGGCGCGATCATGGCGGTAGAAGTGGGAAAGCGCGCCCATGCCAAGGGCATTCCGGTCCACTATCCGGTGCTGTGCACCGCCGGCTACACCGGGCTCGGCGTGAGCTGGCACTGGGGGCCGTCGGGATCGGCGCCGCTCCTGAGCGCCACCAAGGGCCATATCTTCGAGAAGCTGATCGGCGTCGTGCCGACGTCGGATACCATCTTCTCCAGCTACGCGATCTGGCTGGCCGTCCTGAGCCTGGTCTATGTGCCGCTGATCATGTACCTGCTTGCGCCCAAGACGGCGGACCGCTGCCGCGGCATCGAGCACTGGCTGCCCGAAGCCGTAAAGGGCGGCGCGGCCAAGGAAGCCGCGGCCGCGTCGAAGGGCGACGCCAGCTGGGCCGACCGCATCAACAACAGCGTGATTCTCGGAGGGCTCATCGCCGTGATGGGCCTCATTTACATCGTGATGCACTTCTGGCGCGGCGGCACCCTGGATCTCAACATCGTAATTTTCATCTTCCTCATCGTCGGGCTCGCCCTCTTCCTGCGGCCCTACCAGTACTTGCTCGCCTTCTATGATGGGGTTCGCGCCTCCGCCGGGGTCATCCTGCAGTTCCCGTTCTACGCAGGGATCATGGGCATGATCAGCTTCTCCGGGCTTGGCGTCATCATGGCGGGCTGGCTGATCAGCATCGCCAGCCCCACCACCTTCCCCATGATGGCGTGGCTTGCCTCGGGATTCGTCAACCTGTTCGTGCCATCGGGAGGCGGGGAGTGGGCCGTACTGGGCGAAACCCTCATACGCGCGGGGCAGGGGCTCGGGGTGCCGATCGGCAAGACGATCATCGCCTACGGCACCGGCGATGCGTGGACGAACCTGTTCCAGCCGTTCTGGGCGATCGCGCTGCTCGGACTCACCGGCATGCGCGCGCGCGACATGTTCGGCTATTGCATCACCCTGATGTTCGCGTTGCTGCCGTTCTTCGCCATCCTTCTGACGTGGCTCCCGTACTGAGCGGATAGAGCCGCTGCAAGATATTCCGGACTCGTGTCCGGCCGGCGACCACAGTGTGGTCCGGCGTTTCTCGGCCCACCACCATGCGGTAAAATGACGGCCCTTCCACCCTGAATTCCGCGGCAGTCCCGGAGCGCATTCATGAAAGTCCTGGTTACCGTCAAGCGCGTGATCGATCCCTACGTCAAGGTGCGCGTGAAAGCCGACGGCAGCGGCGTGGAGACCGCCAACGTCAAGATGACGATGAACCCGTTCTGCGAGATCGCGGTGGAGCAGGCGGTGCGCATGAAGGAAGCGGGCGTGGTGACCGAGATCGTGGCGGTGTCGATCGGCGTGCAGCAGTGCCAGGAAACGCTGCGCACCGCGATGGCCATGGGCGCAGACCGGGGGATACTGGTCGAGACCGACGTGGAAGTGCAGCCGCTCGCGGTGGCGAAGGTGCTGAAGGCGATCGCCGCGAAGGAGAACCCGAGGCTCGTCATCATGGGCAAGCAGGCGATAGACGACGATGCCAACCAGTGCGGCCAGATGCTCGCGGCGCTGCTCGGCTGGCCGCAAGCGGCCTTCATTTCCGCCATCGCGGTGAACGGCGAGGCCGCCGATGTGACGCGCGAGATCGACGGCGGGCTGGAGCGGCTCACGCTGCAGCTCCCGGCAGTGATCACGACCGACCTGCGCCTCAACGAGCCGCGCTACGTGACGTTGCCTAACATCATGAAAGCAAAGAAAAAACCACTCGAAGTGGTGAAGCCAGACGCGCTCGGCGTGGACGTTGCGCCGCGCCTGAAGACGCTCAAGGTGGAGGAACCGGCCAAGCGCGGCGCGGGGGTCAAGGTCGCCGACGTGAAGGAACTGGTGGCGAAGCTCAGAAATGAGGCCAAGGTCATTTAGAGCGCCTAACAATATAAATTCCCCTCCTGCCCGAGGAGGGGTGCCCGCGCAAGCGGGCGGGGTGGTGGGAGCAAGGGGTGCCCACGTAACCACCCCGTCTGCTTCGCATCCACCCCTCCTTGAAAAGGAGGGGAGTGAAACAGGGCTCGTCATTTTGTTAGGTCTTCTTAGGACCCGTGACGAAGTGACGCAGTGACGAGTGACGAGAAACGAGCGACGAGAGACGAGTGATAACGGATAGGACATGGCAGTATTAGTAATAGCGGATCACGATAACGCCCATCTCAAGCCGGGCGTGACGAACGCGATCACCGCCGCCGCCAGGATGGGGGACGAGATCACGGTGCTGGTCGCGGGCCACCAGTGCAGCGCCATGGCGCAGGCCGCGGCGAAGATCGCCGGCGTGAGCAAGGTGCTGCTGTGCGACGCGCCGCATTACGAGGGATTCCTCGCGGAAAATCTTGCGGCGCTGATCGTGCCGCTCGCAGGGCAGTACACGCACCTGGTCGCGCCGGCGACCGGCTTCGGCAAGAACCTGATGCCGCGCATCGCCGCGCAGCTCGACGTTCAGCAGATATCGGATATTTCCGCGGTGGAAGCGCCCGACACCTTCGTGCGGCCGATCTACGCCGGCAACGTGCTCACGACGGTCCAGTCCTCCGACAGGATCAAGGCGGTCACGGTGCGCGCCACGGGATTCGACGCCGCGGGCGAGGGCGGCAACGCGCCGGTCGAGACGCTCGCGCCGGGCCCGGATGCGGGCTTGTCGAAGTTCAACGGCCAGGAGCTCACCCGGTCGGCGCGCCCCGAGTTGACCGCCGCGCGCGTCATCGTCTCCGGCGGGCGCGGCATGGGCAGCGCGGAGAACTTCAAGATCCTGGAGGCGCTCGCCGACAAGCTGGGCGCCGCCGTCGGCGCCTCGCGCGCCGCGGTGGACTCGGGCTTCGTGCCCAACGACTACCAGGTCGGGCAGACCGGCAAGATCGTCGCCCCGGAGCTCTACGTCGCGGTCGGGATCTCGGGCGCGATCCAGCAT
>JACOVL010000012.1 GCA_016177355.1 Betaproteobacteria bacterium
CTGACGGCGGAATGCTACTTGGCCATCGCCGCGGCCTGGTTCGCGAGCTCGGCTGCCTTCGCGTAGTTCTCGCGCGCGCGGCGGCTCCAGTACTCCTCGAGCGCGGTCACTTCCTTCGCGCGAATCGCGTCGCGCTTGGTGGTGCTGTAGAGCTTGAGGAAGTCCAGGTCCTTCACCTTCTCTTCCGACACGAGCGGGGTGTAGGCGAGTTCGCGCGCTTCCTCGAGCAGCTGCCGCGCCTTCGGGTTCGGCTTCTTGGCGAGCCTGGCGGCGGCCTCGTGGATCGCCCTGGTCGAGGCGGTGAGCTCTTTCAGGCGGAAGGTGACCGTGTGATCGAACAGGCTGTTGACGAGGTAGTAACGCGAGCGGGAGACATCGGAGTCGAATTTCACCTTGGCCTGGATCTTGCCGCTGAACGGATTGGGATAGCCCTGCGGCGCCTTGGCGTAAGTGGCCGGCAGCACCGGCAGCCGGCTGATCCTGGCATTGAGGAGCAGCATCTGACCTTCCGGGGAAAGGGCGAAATTGATGAAGCGCTTGCCGAGCTCGGGATTGCGCGCGTTGGCGATGAGACCGATATTCGCCGGCACGATCGCGGTCACGGAAGGGTAAACGAATTCGACCGGGAAGCCCGATGCCTTGGCCGAGAGCCCGAAGAAGTCGATCACGAGCCCGAGCCCGAACTGGCCGTTGTTGACGCCGTCGGGCACGCCGAAGCTGCGCTCGGTGATCGCGGCGCAATTGCCGCCGATCATGAGGATCTGGCGCCAGCCGCGGGTCCAGCCCTCGCCCTGCAGCATGGTCTCGATGGTGAGATGGGTCGTGCCCGAGCGCGAGGGCGAGGAGATCGCGACGTGGCCGAGGTACACCGGCTTCACGAGATCGGCCCATTCCTTCGGCGCGGGAATCTGGTTGGCCTTGAGGTAGCGGATGTTCCACATGATGCCGTAGCCCGCGAGCGCCTGCCCGTAGTAGTAGCCTTCCGGGTCGTTGATCGGATAATGGCCGATCTTCGCCGGCACCTCCTTGTTGGCGCCGTCGAACTTCTGCAGGAGCTTCTCGGAGGCGAGCACTTCGAAGGCGTCCGGGGAGGAAGCCCAGAATACGTCGGGCTTCGCGGTGGCCGGCGCTTCGCGCACGTAGGCGATCGAGGCCGAGGTCCCGCGGCTCAGCACCTCGACCTTGACCCCCGGGTTCTTCGCCTCGAAGGCGCGCTTGTAGACCTCGGTCAGGTCCTTCGGCAGCGACGTGACGATGTTGAGCTGCTGTTGGGCCTGCGCCGCCCCGGCCGCAAGCACGAACGCCGCGGCGGCAAGCCCCGATGAAACGACGCGCAGGGAATCCATGACGCCTCCTCGTTGTCGGTGAAAATCGTTCGACCACGGCAATGTTACCGTGGTTTCGGCGCTGCGGCGAGCAGGCCCGGATCAGCCTGCAGAGGTCGCGGCTTGCCCCCCTCCCGGGCGCCGCTATTCCACGACCCCGAGACGGCCGTTGTGGGAGCCCATGTACCAGAGGCGCCCGGTGGCGTCGGTCACCATCTTGCGGATGCCGACGTTGGAGGAGGGCAGTTGCACGACGCGCATCTGCTCGGTCTCCGGGTCGAAGCGCACCACGGTGTCGGTGTTGATCTCGTTCACCCACACCAGGCCGCCGCCGTCCACCGTCACCGCGTACGGGCCGGCGTCGCCGGCGGGCAACTGATATTCCTTCACCACCGTCATCGCCTTCGGATCGAGCTTGGCGAGCCTGCCGCTGCCGTAGAGCGTGACCCACAGCATGCCGTCCGGGGCGGTGGCGACGCGGCGCGGGCGCGAGCCGCGGCCCATGTCCACTTCGCTCATCCGACCGGTCCGGGGGTCGAGCCTGCCCATCTTGTTGTCGCCCATGCGGCAGAACCAGACGTTGCCCGCCTGGTCGAGCGCGATGCCATACGGGCCGCCGGACGAGGGGTATTCCCTGATCGCGCCCGTCTTCACGTCCAGGCTCGCGACCTTGTCGCCGCCCTGCAGCGTGAACCAGATGGTGCTCTGGTCGTCGGTGATGACGAGCGTGTGCGGCCCGCCGCCGCCGGAAGGCGTCCTGAACTCGGTCATCCTGCCGCTCGCGGGATCAAGCTTGCCGATGGTGCCGTTGCCGTTGCCGGTGGTCCACACCATGCCGTTCCTGTCCACCAGCAGGCCGTGCGGGCGGTGGCCGGAGGGCAGGTCCCACTCCTTGAATGACCTCGTCTTCGGGTCGAAGCGCGCCACCTTGTTGCCGCGCATGACGGCGATGTAGATGCTGCCGTCGGGCGCGGGCGCAGGGTCGCGCGCGAAGCGCGGCGTCGGCACTGGCCACTCGCTGACCTTGCCCGCGAGCTCCGGGCGCGCGCCGGGCGTGATGCCGTAATTCGAGCCGCCGGCCAGCGCGGCGAGCGGGAAGAATGCCATCAGGCAGGCAATCGGTCTCATTTTTCGGCTCCTTGGGTTCACTATATAATAATTTCGACACTTCGGGCTTCCATGATAATGCTCGTTATCGGAAGCAATTTTGCATTAGAGGGAGGCGCATGATGCGCTGGACCCGGCGCCGGGTGCTGCGGGCGGCATTGGCGGGGGGAGGCGTTGCGCTTTTGCCCCGAGCGGGCGCGGTCGCCCAAGGCGGCGGCACGGGGCTGCTGCGGGCGCCGAAAGTGGCGCTGGTGATAGGCAACAGCCGCTACCAGCAAGCGCCGCTCAGGAATCCCGTCAACGACGCCAACGGGATTGCCGCGGCGCTCAAGAGCGTCGGGTTCAGCGTGACGCTCGGGCTGGAGCTGGGCCGGTCGGAAATGCGCGACGCGATCCGTGCCTACACCGGCGGCCTGGCCAGGTCGAATGCGGTCGGGCTCTTCTATTTCGCCGGACACGGCGCGCAGCTCGCCTGGCGCAACTACATGATTCCGCTGGACGTGGAAATCGGCGATATCCAGGAGCTGCGCGAGCAGGGCGTGGACGTGAACAGCCTGATCGACGGCATCCGCAAGGCGGGCAACCCGATGAACATCATCATTCTTGATGCCTGCCGGGACAACCCGTTCGGCAGCACCCGACGCCTCGACCAGAAGGGCCTGTCGCAACTCGACGCGCCGCCGGGGACGCTCCTGGCCTACGCCACCGCGCCGGGCAACACCGCGGCCGACGGCGAGGACGCGCACGGGCTCTATACCGAACACCTGCTGCGCCAGATCGGGGTGCCGGAGGCGAAGGTCGAGGACGTGTTCAAGCGGGTGCGCCTCGCCGTGCGCCGCCAGTCGAAGGGATTGCAGATCCCGTGGGAGAGCACCTCCCTCGAAGAGGACTTCTGGTTCGTCCCGCCGCAAGCGCTAGCGGCGCTGGCCGCCGAGGAGGCGGAGCGCGAGCGGCGGCGGGAGCTGGCGCTGCTCGAGAAGCGGCGCGCCGAGGAGGAAGCTGAACGAAATAGAAAACGCGAGCTGGCGCTGAAAGAAGCGCAGCGCGTGACGGAGGAAGCGGAGCGAAAGCGGCGGGAGGAGCAGGCGTTACGGGAGGCCAGGCTTGCCGAAGAAGAGGCCGCGCGGAAATACCAGCAGGAACTCGCGCTGCGGGAGAAGCAACGCGCGCAGGAGGAGGCCGAACGCCGGCGCGAGCGGGAACAGGCGGCAGTACGGAAGCCGAACGCGGCGCTTGTGGAACGCCTGTTCGAGGAGGAGCTGGCGATCTGGGAGAGGATCAAGGTGTCCAGTGAGCCCGGACCCCTGGAGGATTACCTGATGCGCTATCCCAGCGGACGATACTCCGAGCTGGCGCAGCTGCGGCTGGACCAGGTGCTTGCCCGGCTGGGCGAAAAGAAAATCGAAATCGTATCGGCGCCGGAAAACCCTTACAGCAAGGGCACGGTGGCGGCGAACACCGCCTACAAGGTTGGCGACTACTACGCGTATCGCGAATGGGACCTGCTGACGAAACTGGAGTTGAAGCGGCGCAAGCGCGTGGTCACCGAAATCACCGACACCGAAGTCATCTACAACGAAGGGCGCTTCGTCACCGACCTGCTCGGAAATCAATTGCGATTCGGCGGCGGCGCCGTGTGGTCGCCCAATCAGACCGTGCCGACCGAATTCACCGTGGGCAGACGCTGGAAGACCCGTTTCCGCGTCGTCCCGCCCAAGGGCGGCGGGACCATCGTGGACCTGGAACTGCGGATTGCGGACCGCGAGAGCGTCACGGTGCTGGCGGGCACCTTCAACGCGTACCGTATCGAGGCGCAGGGCTGGCAAACAGGCATGGTGGCCGGCAACTACATCAACAACTCCTGGGACTGGAAAACCTGGTACGCGCCCGATCGGGTGCGTCAGCCCGTCGCGTACGAATGGTTCAACCGGAACCATTTCGGCCGTATCGTCCGGGCCGCTCGGAACGAGCTGGTGGAATTCCGCCAGTCGTGACGCCGGTGTCGTGCCGGACAGCAGGACCGCGCAGGTCCTTCTGCTAGACTTCGCGCATGTTTCGGCATGCGGCGTTCATCGCGATCCTCGCCTGCGGCGTGCTGCTTGCGGCGGCGCGGGTCACCGAGCCGCTCGATCTCGAGCTGCTCGACGCGCAGTTCCGGTGGCTGCGCGCATCGCACCCGCAGCCCGTCGCCCGGGACGTCGCCGTGGTCGGCATCGACGAGGACACGGCAAAGCGCTTTCCGGAGCCGATCACGCTGTGGCACGCCCACCTCGGGCGGTTCTTCACGGCGCAGACGCTCGCAAAGCCGGCGGCGCTCGGCGTCGACATCGTCCTGCCCGACCGCAGTTACGAATCGGTCCTGCCCGGATCGGACAAGAGGCTCCTGAAGGGCCTGCTGGACGCGCGATTGAGCTTCCCCGTGGTGCTGGGCCAGACGGTGGAGCCTTCCGGAAAAACCCGCAACATTCATCCGCTGTTCCTCAAGATCGCCGGCAACGCGGGGTACGCCCTGTTCCCGGTGGATGGGGATGGCGTCGTGCGCCGCTTCGACGAGCGGCTGGCGGAGGGCGGCCAGACCGTTCCCACGCTGGCCGGCCAGTTGGCGCGGAGCCTGAAGGTGGAACCCGTACCCGGATACATCGATTACTGGCGCGGCGCGCCGTTCAATTACGTGCCGCTGCAACAGGTCCTCGAGTGGGCGGAGAAGGGCGACGAGGCCGCGCTCGCCCGCGCCTTCCGCGACAAGGCGGTGCTGATCGGGATGGTGTTCCCGTTCGAGGACCGGCTGCGCGCGCCGCTACAGCTCGCCGCGTGGGAGCCCGATGCACCCAATACGCCGGGTGTGCTGCTCCATGCGCAGGTTTTGCGCAACCTGTTGAACGGCGGCTTCGTGCAGCCGGCGCACTCCGTCGCAATAGCGGCCATTTGCGCCGTGCTGGCGGCGCTCTGGTTCGTCTCGGGCACGACGGGCCTGATCGCGCTGCTGCTCGCGGCGGTCGTCGCAGTGCTGGGCGGCGCTTCCACCTGGCTGCTCGCCGAGGGCTGGTATTTCCCCGCGGTCGCGCCGGCGCTGACGGCGGCGCTCGCGCTCGGCGGCCGCAACGGCTATGACACGCTGTTGAAGCTCCGCGAGCGGCGGCGACTGCGGGCCTCGTTCGGCGGCTACGTCAGCCCGCCGGTGATGGAGGAAATCCTCGCCGGGCGCATCAATCCCGAGCTGGGCGGCGCGCAGAAATTCGTGTGCGTGATGTTCTCCGACATCCGCGGCTACACCACGCGCAGCGAGCGCATGACCCCGGAGCAGGTGATCCGCTTCCTCAACCGCTATTTCGAGCGGACGGTCGCGCTGATCCACGAGCGCGGCGGCGCCGTGGTGAGCTTCATGGGCGACGGCATCATGGCGGTGTTCGGCGCGCCCAAGCCGCTCGACAACCCGTGCCGCGAGGCGTTCGAGTCCGCCCGCGCGATGCTGAAGTACGTGGGCGAGCTGAACGGTCAGTTCCGCGCCGAGGGCGAGGCGCCGCTGGACATCGGCATCGGGCTGCACGCGGGCGCTGCGGTGGTCGGGCACGTGGGCTCCTCCACGCGCCACGACTACACCGCGATCGGCGACGTCACCAACGTCGCCTCGCGGCTGGAGGGGCTGACCAAGGAGGCGGGCTACCGCGTGGTGCTGTCGAGCAAGGTCGCCGAAATGCTCGGCGGCGCGGAGACCCTGACTGCGCTCGGCCCCATGGCCATCAAGGGCCATACCCCGGTGGAAGTCCATGGCTACGACAAAGTCGGCTGACAGCTGATAGCTGACAGCCAAAGCGCATGTCCAGCGTCAACGACAATTTCCGCAGCCGGTTCGAGATCAGGCGCGAGCTCGGCAAGGGCGGCATGGGCGAGGTCTACCTCGCGCACGACACCTTCAACCAGCGCGACGTCGCGATCAAGCTCGCCAGGCTGCAGTTGCTGGAAGACCCCGAGGTGGGCGCGCGCGCGAAGAAGATGTGGCTGAACGAGACGCGGCTCGCGGGGAAGTTGCGCCATCCCTGCATCGTCGAGCTCTACGAGGCGGGCGTCGCCGAGGATTTCGGCTACCTGGTGATGGAGTTCGTCGACGGCGGGACGCTCCGCAACCACACGCGCCCCGGCGCGCTGCTGCCAGTCGAGGCGGTGCTCGAAATCATCTACAAGGTGTGCAATGCGCTGGAGTACGCCAACACGCTGGGGCTGCTCCACCGCGACATCAAGCCCGCGAACATCATGCTGGCGGCCGGCAACATGGTGAAGGTCACGGATTTCGGCACCGCCTACTTCACGCAGTCGGACGAGACGCAGGTGTTCGACGTCGGCACGCTGCCGTACATGCCGCCGGAGCACTTCAAGAAGCGGCCGCCGACGGTGCAGTCCGACATCTACGCGGTCGGCGTCATGGCCTACCAGCTGCTGGCGGGCGCGCTGCCGTTCAACGCCACCAACTTCCAGGACATGATCCGCCAGAAGCTCGACGAGGATTTCGTCCCGCTGGAAACCCGGCGCAGGGACCTCGCCAACGAGGTGCGCTTCGCCGTGCACCGCGCGATCCACAACGATCCCGAGATCCGTTACTCCTCCTGGCAGGCTTTTTGCGACGCTCTAGCGCTGGCGCTGCCGCAGGTGGACCGCTCGCGCGAGGTCGCATTCGAGACCGCGCGCTTCGAGGTGCTGCGGAAGCTCCCGTTTTTCGCGGGATTCGCCGACGCGCAGTTGTGGGAGACCATCCACATCAGCCGGTGGCGGGACGTGCCGGAAGCCACCGCCATCTTCGAGCAGGGCGGGACGGGCGACCGCATCTACGTGATCGCCAAGGGCGACGTGGTGGTGCTGCGCGACGGCGTGACGCTCAACCGCCTCGGCCCGGGCGAGTGCTTCGGCGAGATCGCTTATCTTGACGCCGAGCGGCCGCGGCGCTCGGCGACCGTCAGGACCCGCACGCCGCTGGTGCTGATCGAGATCGAGGTCGCGGCGCTCGAGCAGTCGAGCGAAGCGCTGCAGGCGGCGTTCACCCGCGCCTTCATGCAGGTGATGGTGAAGCGGCTGCGGCACGCCGACAAGCGGGTGCTCGACGTGCTGGGCGGGCAAGGCTGATACGGCGTGACTGGTGAGGCGGGACTGGTGAGGCGTGACTGATGAAGCGTGACGTGGCGCAGCTTGCACCCGGGCTCGACGAAAGCGAGCTGCGCGCGCTGTCCGCGCACGCGGCGGTCCAGACGTATCCGAAGCACAGCGTCATCATCAACGAAGGGGACCGGACCGACTCGATCTTCATCATCGCGAGCGGCAAGGTCAAGGTGTTCCTGCACGGCGGCGACGGCAAGGAAGTGATACTCAACATCCACGGCCCCGGAGAATATTTCGGCGAGATGGTGCTCGACGAGGGACCGCGCTCGGCTTCGGTCGCGACGCTGGAGACGTCGAAGTTCCTCATCATCTCCAAGGCCGATTTCAGGCGCTTTCTGTCCGAGCACCCAGAATTCGCGATGAAGCTCATCAACCGCCTCATGCGGCGGGTGCGGGCGCTGACGGAGAATGTCGGCAGCCTCGCGCTGCTGGATGTCTACGGCCGGGTGGCGCGGCTGCTGCTGGAGCTCGCGGTCGAGCAGGGCGACAGGCTCGTCGTCATGGAAAAGCTCACCCAGAAAGACATCGCCGACCGCGTCGGGGCATCGCGAGA